>NZ_JAULLN010000016.1:0-207874 GCF_041357655.1 Bradyrhizobium sp. DN3
CTATGGAGGCGAGCCAGCGCAACCGTTGCTCACTTTCGCGAAGTGCATTTTCAAAAGTCGCTTTTTCGCGTCATAGGGATGATCCCCTGGTCCAGAAGCTCTGCGGGCCTTGACGGCAAAATCATAGCACCAATGTTCCGTCCAGCATTGACCCGCCAACGTAGAAATCTGGTGCCAGTCCATGAGGTCGCCTTTGGGTCATTTTCGACGGTTTCAGCGGAGATTGTCGGTTGGCTGATATCCGCTTCTACCCCGTAAGCGTCCAACCGGAGCGTTGCGTCTGGCCAGATCCCTGTGATTCAAGCTTCCAAACTGGGGCTTGAATCATGTCGCTACGAACTCGCCGATTATGAATGGAATGCCATCAAGCCCATCCTGCCGAACAAGCCGCGTGGCGTTCCTCGGGTTAACGACCGTCGTGTTCTCGATGGCATCTTCTGGGTCTTGCGCTCTGGAGCACCTTGGCGTGATCTGCCCGGGAGGTTGGTCCGGATACCACTTGGCTACAACGGCTTCGTCCGTTGGCGGCGGGCTGGTGTCTGGGGCCGCATCATAGACGCACTTGCTGCTGCGCACGAATACTGTCCAAATGATCGACACCTCGATTGTCCGCGTGCATCAGCATGGATGCCTGCATCACTAGGACTCGGCGCCAATCGATGGGAAGGGTACGCGGCGGCTTGACGACTAAAATCCAGGCGGCGGTCGATAGCAATGGTTTGCCAGTACGGCTGGCGTTGAGCTCCGGCGAGGACCACGACATTCGACTTGCCGGAAAACTGCTCTCCCGGGTCAATGACGCCGACTAGATAAGGGAACTGGCTATGAAAAAAGGGGCGTGGGCTGACATCCCGCCGAAGAGCAATCGCAGCGATCCGATCTGCTTCAGCCCGTACCTTTATCGCACTCGCGCGGTGGTCAGCGTCAAGTCTACCCGTACTATCGCGCCTTCTGAGCTTCTGAGCAGAGTAATTGCAGAAGTACGAGGTTGTGCAGCGAGTAGTCACGCCTTTCGGCAGACGCGGCGAGCAATCCACCTTATCCTAAGCCCATCGCCTGTGACCTGGCGGTGGCTAGGCAGGACAGATCTTTCAGGGCAGTCCGACCCAGCGCCCCCGGCGATTATCGTCACCTTCACTCTGACTAGCCGAGCTGCTGAGATCACAGGTCTTTCCCCCGGCGCCCACTCCGAGAAGGCCTGCCCCGTCTCGCCGCCGGCGTAAGTGCGGTGTCTCGCGTTCGCACATAGCATCTATCCATTTAGAAAAAAGCCGTGCGTTTGAACGATTGGTAACAGCTCGTGATAGTTGTGGATGATGTGGTCCGGCTTCGCAGCTCGCAAGCGCGACTCGGAAACAAATCCACCGGTAATGGATATGCTTATCAGTCCAAGGCTTCGTGCAATATTCGTTTCTACTGGCATATCCCCGATGATGAAGGTTGTCTCGGGATTTATATCATTTTGCTCCATATATCGCCGAAGTCTCTCCCCTTTGCTCATCGTTTTATACTGTGTGGCACGGCTTTCAAAGGCCAGAACGCCGTTGAAGTAGCGATCAATTCCGAGCCTTTGCAATTGAGCAACAAGGGGCGCAACTATATGGTTGCTCACTATGATGGACGACGCCGCTTCTTGGCGCACCAATTCCAGCATTGCGCGCGCACCTATGCGTAACTCCGCTTTATCGGCTAGCGGCTCGTACGTATCATGAAAGATTGCGCCCCCATCGTGATCTACGGCTGCGACTTCCTCTTCTGACATTCCGACATTTCGGAAAAGAATGGAGAGTGGGACATCGGAATGATCCCGAAAGGTGTCCAGATCGATCGTCGGGCGTCCGAAGCGCTCCAAGATAGTGTTCGTCGTTTGCAGTAGCGCATTGGCATCGTCAAGCAACGTGCCATTCCAATCAAAAACAAAAACTGGCTTCATGCTTCGGGCCTCAGGCAGCGCTATAGTGGTCAGCCACCAGGTTATGCAAGTCTCTATTTGCGCGCGTTTGCCCTGCAGGAGTTGGCATTTCGAACGTAAAGGGTGACAAATCTATTCCCTCGCTCCCACGCGGCAGCAACGATGTGAGACGCGGGAAGGGTAAGTAAGTCACAGTTGCCGCATTGATCGAGGCCGCAATTCTTCCTTCAATGGTTTTGAGGACATGCGGCTCGATATCTTTAAATAGTAGGCTTTGCTTCCGCTGTTGAGCGGACAGTCCCTTCCATGTCCGCCAGAAGGCCAGCTCATCGATGGTCTCAATATTCACGCCGTAGTAATTTGGAGCCACGATAGGCGGTGAGCCGATTCCCCAATGGACAGCTTTGACACCCGCCGCAAGAAGCATATTCGTTACGGTACGACTGGTATCGCCCCGAATGAGGGCTTCATCGGCGATAAGTATCGTGCGTTTGTCGACGTCAGTCGAAGCCAAACGGTATTTGTGAGCAATACGGCGCTTGCGCTCACTGCTTGGGCCGATGAGAGTTCGTTCAGAGATTTGAGTCTCGATGACTTCACGCCGTTCGGCGCTAACCCCGCGTGCTACGAGAGATGAAAATAAGCCGTCAGCGTAGGGCCCTCCGGTATGAGGCATGGACGCGACGATGATTGGAGTGGCGTCCGGCTGTGTGGGAAGCCGACGCGCAATAAGATCACCCAGCGAGAAACCGATACTGTAACGAGTTTCGAAGTGAGATCGGCCCTGGATCGACGTATCCGGACTTCCGAGGTAAAGAGTTTCGTAGGCGCAAAGCTTGGCGGCGCGTTGAGAATCGCTGACACAACGATCGAGGCAATGCCCCTTTTTGCCATCCACATATTTGATGTAGCCGGGGACGATTTGGTCTGCCTTGCCCCGAAGTCCGACAAAGGCGCAATTTTCCGACGCAAAGAGCAAGAATCCATCGTCCGTCTGCATGAACTCCAAAGGACGCAAACCATATCTATTGCGGAACGCAATCAGATTTCCTTCGATGTCCAGCAAAAGCGCACTGATAGCACCGTCAATGCGCTCATCAATCTCACGAAAGACGTTCTCATAGTTGACCCGCAGGCCTTGGCGCCAATAATCCCTTTCACAAATGTGTTCAACCAGCTTGAGCAACAGTTCGGCATCCGTCCGACCATCGAGGGTGCGACCTTGGGCAACCAGTTCTGCCCTAACCTCACGGGCATTTACTAACGCTCCGTCCAAAGAAATTGTCAGTTGAGGGGAGGTGGCCCTGAGATTTGGAGTCGGTTGATCGTCGCTCTCACCCTCTGTGCAAAGTCGACCGCGAACATGAGCGATCGCCACATGGGGGGTGAACTCCAGATCCTGCTCATCACTCTCGATCGCACGCAGTTCGTGTGATGGCCGAGACGCAGCTTTATATCGAACGCCTTTGTTGTGCATAAAGGCGGCGATGCCGACTCCTGCCTGTCCACGAAGTGAGAGCTTCGGAAGCATGTGCTTGAGCCGATCATAAACCGTCTGCTGGGAACTGCTCCAAGGCAATAGAAAAGCGGCAGCGATACCTGACATGCTGGTAACCCTCATGTAGCGTCCGTGTCGCGAGCCCGTCACAAGCGGACGTAATCCGCCGACCCGAGAAGACATAGTCCTGCCTTTAAGCAAGCTTCGTACCAGCGTTTAGCAATTTGGCCCGGCCATCAAACCCACAGGTGTCGAGATTCAGGCCATCTCAATCTCTATGGCCGGACAACTGAGCTGGCGATTTTGCGACAATCCGTCTGAAGGGCAACAAGCTCGTATGAGAAATAACAAAGCTAAAGCTGCTCTATCATTCGAACGGCAGCGCGCGAAGACATCACTGAGTCGCCTTGATGTATTCTTAAGGCGGCTCTTCATGAACGCGTAACTGAGTGTCACCCACCTCTGCCCACCGATCGGCGAGATCAATGTGTTGTCCTCGTCCATAGCAAGGCCGCATGGCGCAGCTCGCGCTCTTGGATGGTCATCCCAGTTATGAGCCACAACGCTCGGCATTGCTCTCGAACGCATCAAGCCCGGCCATCCGCAGCAGAACGGCCGTCATGAGCGCATGCATCTCACGCTCAAACAGGAAACCACCGGGCCGCCGGGCGCCAATAGCCTGCAGCAGCAAGAGCGCTTCGATGCCTTCCTCCACGAGTTCAATACCGAGCGTTCCCATGAGGCGCTCAACATGAAATGCCCCGCTGAGCTCTACACCGCCTCAACGATTCACTATGCCGGCCTGCCGGAGCTGACTTATGCGTTCCACGATCGCGAGGTGCTCGTCGCCGCCTGGAGACGGCTCTGCCTGCAAAGCAAACCGCGGCCGCTGAAGGCCAGGCCGAACCGTTCGAACAATTCGGGATCCGTCCGTGAACCCCGCACGACCGCCGGAAAACGATCACGACGTTCCTGGAAGACCGCGGACTGGCCGGCGGTGCGAGCGCGATACTTGGCCACAAGCAACCGAACTCGGACTCTAGCCGGGAGGAGCGCGAGAGGCTCGCTCCGGTCACGGAGCAGCACTACAGCAACTCGCAACGCATTCGATTGAAGGCTGACAGCATGCCTCTGTGGGTAAAGGCCCTTCTAAGTGCCCACAATCGAGAGCAGAGGCGTTTCCCCACGGTCCTGCAACGTCGTGCTGCCGCATAGAGCCCGCCATCTCGTCCCTACAGCGCGAGGTAGCTCGCGACAATTTTAAACCGGAGAACCTCTTCGAGCTTGCTTTTCGCTAACGTCTTATCCGCGCCGTAGCTATGCAGAGTATTTGAGACCGCAAGAAGTGCAGTGCTTGCCGTCATTGGATCGTACCGCCAACTCACACCGAACCGCGAAACCTTCATTCAGCGCAAATGCACGCATCCTGGCCGCAAGATCGCGAAAAGTGGCTTGGGCGTCGCCCAATCTCTAGCTCGTCCTCACTTAGGTCAACCGGCTTAGCCGCCGCTGTTTGCACCGCTCTAACGTTGTCGTAGAGTACACTCTTATGGATCACCTCGCGCCGCAGATCGAAGAAACTTCTGAAGGGCTGCCCGACGAACGACAGCCCAGGCGATGTCACCTAGTGCGAACGCGGCAACCGCACCTCCAACGTCAGGCATACTTGGGCTCCTCTCTCATCATCCGGGGGGCGCCGCGAATCATTCGTGGTATCAAGGGCCCTATGCAGACTTTATCCTGTCGGCATGTTCTCGTGTGGCGGGTTTGCACTTAGACTTTCGGCGCACCCTATGCGCGCATCCGCAGGTTGTTATTCTATTGAGACCTTTCTCTCGGAGATTTCACAAATGCGAACGAAATTTGCATTCTTTGTTCTGCTTGTTGCAAGTTTGGTCTTTGACAACGCGCCGCTTCTGGCTGACGATGCCGCGCCCAGCAGGCTGGACGGCATTACGAAGTCCGCCCGTGATATGATGCCTTCGTTTCCGTCCGTCTCGCTGCCCTCGATGCCTGATCTGTCCCTCCCCGATTTGTCCGATCCGACCGGCAGACTAATGACCGAGTTCAACTCGTTCACCCAACAAGTGGGCGACGCTTTGCCTTTCCTTGAACAAATGGGTTATGAGGTCACCACGTTTAAAGTTACGTGGGGCTTTCCACCCAAAGCGCGTTTGCGCCTGAAGTCCAATGCCAATACCGATGCACAGAAGGTCACCGCAATAGCTGCAAAGGCTCCAAGCAGCGGCGTACTGGTGTCGGCCCTGATCTCAAGCGCGGTGACTGCCAAGCGCATTCAGAGCAGCATGAAATTGGGCACAGCCTTTCTTGAAGTGGACTTTGCCGTTCCTCCGCGCGTGAATATGAAATTTGTGAGCGCGAAGGAAGGCAGCAGAGAAGAACCGCGCGACCTCGATGACCTGGAGTTTGCCTGTCGGTAAAAGCTGATGTTTCCGATCCACTCCCTGTGGTCGCTTGAAATGCATTCCAATTATTGTCCAAGAACTTCTTTGACCCGGGCAATGGCCTTGGCAAGGCCGGTCCTGATTTCATCTCCGGGAATACGCACGGAACGGATGCCTAACGCGGCTAGCTTTTCGGTGATCGCCGCGTCCTTCGCCTTTTGCTTTGCGCGCGTATGGTGCCCGCCGTCGCAGAACACGGCGACACGCTCTTTTTCAAAGAAGAGGTCGGCTTCCGTCACAAGACCGTCTGTGTGGCGGAATTCCACGTCGTTCCAGAGATGGTACCAGGACGGAAACGTTGCCCCGTCGCTCATGATTAGCATCTGACAGGCAGGATGCAGGTTTTCCTTCGCAAGGGCCTGAATCACGAACAGCTCAATGGGAGTCTCGGCACCCCAGACGCGCCGCGCTTCGACCTGTTTGAACGGCGTGAAGAACAGCTTCCGCCGGTGCTTTTCGTACCGGACCTTCATCTGATCGGACGGCATCTTGAGGTCCATCGTGAGGACCTCGTCATCTTCAGCCAGCTCTGTCGCCAGGAAGAATTGATCAATGACAAAGCCCATTTCGTCTAGGTACCCCTTCTGTTCGCCGCCCATATAGCCGGGCAGATTTCCGGAGAGGCGCCAATCCCCGGTGAAAGGATCGTAACCTGCATACATTGGTTCGGTCGCGAGCCATGCATCCAGGTCGAGCTTAGCGACCAAGTCTATTGTGGTTTCCTGGACCTTGTCGCGCTTCGATGCAGGAATAAGCGTCATGGCGAATGGCCGGACTTGCAGCACATCGTCCACCCTGCCGGCAGGCACGCAGCTGAGGACGATGGAAATGAGCTGAAAGGTCGTGCCGCGCTTCCGGAAGAGTTCTACCTCTCCCTCACTCGGCTTGTCTTGCAACGTCCCGCCCGCCGCTTCACTCATTGCTTTCGTGACGGGTTGGACCCCTCCAAGATCGAGCGTCGCTACCCGGATCAATTCCGGGACGGATGTCCAATCCACCTTCATGGGCAGCTTCGGCAAAATGCTATAGGCTGGGTCGGCCAGCAGCGAGGCGGGTCTGTTTTCAATCATCCGGAAAGGTTATCCCGTGAATCGCTAAATCTAAATCTGCGCTGCGCAACCGTGCATACCGATAGCGGGCAAAGCGCCTTTTGTCCGGGGTAAACTTGCCAGACTCCGCTGATCGCCTATATTCGACTGATGAACGATTCCCCAGTTTACAGCCTAACCGATTGCGATGTGCCGTCCGAGCGCCGCCCGGCGCTGGAGGCGTACCGCGCCAAGCGGCTCACATGGCTGAACTGGATGGACCACGACGCGGATCATGCAATCTAGACCACGCTTTCGGCGATGGTCTGGAATGACGTCTCGTTCCGGACGCTGGCGCATTTGGGCGCCAACGATCAGAACAGTCCGCTCACAAGCAGCCTTGTCGCTGAGAAGCTGATTAAGGGCCATGTCGCAACGCAAGTGCTCGCGATCCGGCGGCTTATGGACAGGACCAGGAATACGATCTCTCTGCGGAATCTCATCTCGATATCCGCCGCAACTATGCGCTGTTTACGCGCGAGAACTACGTCTGTCATGACGGTTTGCCCTACGACTACGAGCCCGTGATTCACGCAGAATTCGTCCAATACGCGAACAAAGGCCCCTTTTCGGGTACGATAAGTGGTCCCCAGGCATGGGGAACGTCGCAAATGGCGCATCAACAGTTTGACAGCCTCGTCGGCATCGCACCAGCAGCCCGCAAGCGTGAAGACCGGCTGCCGCGGGCGCTTCTTGACCGGATAGAAGGTTGACTCAATGACAGCGGTGCGGACGAACAGGCGAATTGGAGCCATGCCTACCTTGCCCATGCTGGCAGCGCGGAGAGCCGCAAGGCTCTTGCCGAAGCGATCATCACAAATGATCGCATCACCGCAACCGCGCGCGTGCTCGCCCGCGCCACGGAGGCTATCTCTGCGTATCTGCTGTTCGCGGGCGGCCGCTCCCACGCGTTGATGCCGACCGCCCAGTTCGATCAATTTGATCATCTCGACCGAGCGGTTATCCCCGAACCGCAGGGTCTTCATGACTTGTGGGACCGCCGTTTCCGCCCAAAGTCGGAACGCCTGACTTAGCCTGTCGGGTGACGATCTCCGCAGCGCAGAATTATCGCTTCAGGAATCGTAGCCAGCGTGACGATCCTTACGTGACTCGTTCAAAACACCAGCCAGCCGGAGACCCTCAAGGATACCTTCGATCCGCTGTTCCCGAACCGTTGCGGCAACCAGGGCGACGGCCTCGGCCTGGTCAACCGTGAACCGAACGTCACGCGACCTCTGCACCAGCGCATCGAGAAAGGAAGGAGCACTTGCGGCGTGGTGACGAAGTGTCGACACCGTTTCCTCCGCAAGATAGGTCGTCAGATCCGCACCTGGAGTTGAGATTGAACAGGTCTCGACGTCGACGCGCTGATTGATCGCTTCTCGTAGCAACGCGCTCTGCCGCTTCGCGTCCATCGCAAGCATGAACACCGCATCCGCCAGCTGTTCGCGCGGCAGATTTCTCAATGCCACAATGCGGTCCCGAATGTCCTCGCCCAAACTGTTTTCGCTCTGATTTGCTCGCCCAAGATTCTGGCGAGATTTTTTCGTTTGCTTTTGAACCATCGTCTACTCTCCGGCGGAGCGATATATCCCCCAGGAGCTCAGAACGAAAGCGCGAACTCGGCGCGGCTTGGCGGCTCAAAGTTCCGTCCGTTCGCAACGTCAAAACGCGCTTATCTCGTGATCGGATCGTGTCCTGCGCGTCGTAGACCCTGACCTGCAACATGGGAAATCGTCGCTTCGGATCCCGCGCTCCATGTTCGATGCCATCCCTCGTCTCGAACTCGTCTTTACACAACCGTCGACCATGATGGCATAGCCACTCGCCGGCAGATCTCGCGTCGAATTTCGCATCCTTGGACCCCAGATCTTGGAAGTGAGTTTCGTCTGATTGCTTAGGGTGAGTCTGGCCGTAGCGACAAGCAGCGCTGCATCTGGCAACGCACTTGTCAGCCGCAGTTTTGAAGCAATGCGGGTACGCCCCGGAACAGGAGAACCGTCATGCTCGCCAACGTTGAACCTGTGACAACGAAATAGGCGATGAGCCTTCCGCCGACTGAGCACGCCTCGTTGGCATTGCCGCCTGACATTGCGATCGTCCTCGGTTCCAACAGCTGGACGAGACATAACCTGAGTCGCGAAATCGCAAGCGGAGCAAATCTTTCGCCCGATTTACCTCTGGTTAACGACTCGGGAGCGGTGTCCTCGCGGCCTTTCCGAGATCGCCATTCGCAGGCCGATTCGCGCGCTTTCGGCAACCCGTTTGAATCCGGCGCGGCCTCGATGAGGCAATCAAGCCGGTTCGGTTCGGCTTGGATATCGCGTGGCGGTCTCAGTAAATGGTGCCGAGCTTCGCCAGTGTGAGATTGTCCATGGTGCCGGTCCCGGGCAGTCGTTGCAGGATCTGAAACGCCCTAAGCGCGTCCCGCAGCTCCTGGCTAATGCGGCCATCGATCGGCCCCGCATACAGCTTGCGAGCCTTGAGCTCGAGTTGAACTCTCATCACCACGATCTCGGGCTTTTCCGGCCTGGGTCCCAATGCCGACGGCATGGTGGGTGTTGGCGGCGGCGCGATCGCCGGGCTTGTTGCGACATCCGGCACCGGCGGTGCCGCGGGATAGGAGTGCGAGCCGCCGCTGCCCAAATAATGGCTGCTGTGGCTGGAGCGACTGCTGTGGCTCGAATGGCTGCGGTGTCCCGCGTACAGGTTCGGTCCACCGATGTAGTTGCGGCGCTCGAAGGTCAGCGGCTCTCTGTGCCGTCCGGGTTCGGTGACCAGCGGGCCGCCTGCACCGTCGACCGGCACGGCAGTTGCCACGGGTCACACAGTCCGCGGTCGCACCCGCGCGTCACACAATTCCGACCGCCTGCGAATTTCGGTTCAACCAAGTCATCATCCACAGTTCGACCTCGCATCCCAACAACTGCGGCATCGAGGAAATCAGTCCGGCCCTTGCGTGGCAGCAGGTGGGCAGTGGAGGCACTCCTGGCCACCCGCCACATGCGGCTTGCAATCAAACGCTCGGGGATGCGCCTCTACGAAATCGGACAGCTCCGCGTCGGTGATTGCCGCGACAACACGTTCAGCGTCACTCGCAGTAAATCTGCGCCCGGAATTCGGACCATTCCGATTCATTCGGCTTTGCGGCCAATGATTGCAAAACTCATGCGCGAACGTGAGGGGGCGGCTTATCTGCTTCCCGAGACTTTCAGGACACCGGCTGGGACTGCAACCGGACCATGGCCCTCTCCAAGCGGTTTACCTAATACCGCAAGAAACATGGTGTCCATGACAAGAGACCAGGTGCGCGACGGTCCAAAGTCAACTTCCACAGTTTCAGACGTTGGTTTGCGACAAAAGCTGAGACGCCGGACATCGAAAGAACGTCGTGGCGAACATCATGGGCCATGAGAGCGAGGTCGGGATCACCTTCGGCCTCTACTCGAACGCTCAATTAAAGCGACTAAAGAAGGCGTGTGTCGAATCGGTCAAACTTCCCGACTAGCAGTGAATAGCTTGGACGATACCGCTACACTTTCAATGATTTCCTAGTCGCGCTGTACTGGGGACCGACGGTGTACGGCGACGCCTCCAATATGGGATCGGGCATCGATGTGGTGAAGATTATCTGATGCTCGACCTCCGTATCATTGCTCATTTTGAGAATCAGGCGCTGGAACTGATGACTGCGTGCAGGAGTCATGCCCTTGTCCTCGATATTATCGATCAACAGAAACTTCGGATATTTCATTCTCACATCAACGCATGAGGCGAAAAGCATCGCAAGATGAAAAGCATTCTTGATAACCGTACGCGAACTGGCGGAATACCCGCGCTTTTCGTTGACAACGATTTCATTCTCGCGAAAATTGAACCTGACTCCATCAGATTGCACCGGCTCAATATCACTAGGAATGTCTCCCGCAAGAATTTCTGCGGTTATTCTTGAGATCAAATTGTAGATGGAGGACTGACGTTGCTCCTTCGCCTCGGTCCAAGCAGCAATGTTGCGCCTAAGCTCCGACAACTCCTTGTTAAGGCGCTCCTTCTGAGCAGCGAGGTCGACGACCTCCGCAGCAAGCCTCCGGTCCCTGTCGAGATCAATCAGCTCTCGATCAAAGTAGCCTACGGAGCGGGTTAGAACTTCAATTCTCGCGTCCGCCTCTGTCAGGTAGTGCCTGGACCTATCCAACAGCTCATCAGATAAGGCGCTCCTGATACGTTGCAGCCCATCGAGCCTGCGTTGAAGAGCATCCCGGTCTATCGCGCGTGTCTTTTGAAGTTCACGCGATTCCTTTAGCTGCATCTCCAGTTCATTGCGAATTCGTGCGTACCGAGAAAGATCGTGTGCCTCTCCGAGTTCGCTTTTACATAAGTGGCAATGGTGCCCGTCTGCGGCTCCTTCAATTGGAGAGAAACAGCTTGGGCAAAATGAGAACGTGAGTGGCCCAAGGCTTTTCCCGGTTGCCTGCGACTGCCTGATCTGAACTAAATTCTTTCCCAGATCGGAAATCAAAAGATCTGCATCCTCAATTGCGAGGATAAGACGATCGATGTCGCGCTGCAAAACCACGATGTCTCGACTTACCTTGTCCAGATCTCGCCGCAAGGTGCCGAGGACGGCCGACTCACCAGACGGCTTGTGGTCGGATGAGTACCTTGCTCCCCTCAACTGCTCAATTTCGTCCAATGCCTTCCGGCGCGACTCTTCAGTTTGCGCCGTCTTACTCAGAAGGTCAGAGAAATCTAGACTTTCGTCAACGCGGTGCAAAACTCGCATTAAGCCAGAGAATTGGCCTGAAGTCTCGCCGTACTCTTTGTCTAGCTGCCGTAATCTTATCTGGCTTGGATAAATTCGCTCGTCCAACACACCGCAAAGCACATCGCCTACCGCCTGCCTTCTATATGGAGAATCCCGCTCCTCCATTCTGAAGATCGCACTGACGGGCGTCATCTGATCAACATACATAAGCCGCAACAGCTGATGCATCGTGATGTTGGCGTCCTCCGTTGGGACTTCAGGAATGCCCATCGTTCTGAATAGAAGTTGGCTGAAACTCTCCTTTCCGCCGGTTCGCGCGTAAGGCAACCTGGTCCACCCCTCGGCCGCGCTCTCTATCCCATCAGCGAGCGCACCGAAGTATACCCACATAGGGACTTGTCTTGACCCTACCGATATCTCGCGGCGCAACGTCAGTACCGCACCATTGGTGGCAACCTCAGCGAAAGTTTGATCGCAGCTACCTGCCTCAGCCTTCCACTCTGTTAGATCGCCACCCAGCGCGAAGAATATCAGATCGGCAATCGTTGACTTGCCACGACTGTTTCCCTCGCTTCTGATAACGTTTACTCCCGGATGAAACACTTCGTCGTACGCGCTTTTTCCGGATTTGGTGACGACTAGACGCAGCAGCCGTAGCGATGGATCACGCCGGATCATACCGAAACTCCATCAACCTCGAACGCGCCTTCAGCCCATCCTTGCCGAGCAATGGTATCGTCGCGAGGTTCGAACCCAAGTAAGCAGCCAATTCAATGTCTTCGGAAGTCGACTGTCCGAGTAACTCCTCGGAGACAACAGCATCTGTTCTCTCCACGTTCCCACGCTTCAGTGCCTCCCCCTGAATCAGGCCGCGACCGGCAAGTGCCGCCGCAATTAGCATATGAAGGCCCTGCATTTGCGACACAAAGGTCTTTGGAGATGGCAGAGTATTGAAGCGTGACTTGGGCCCTGCTAGCCGTCGGCCCCTTCGGCCGGCCCCTCTTGGAAATTCAAAGTCGGCTAAGAGGTAGGGAAACAGAAAATATAGGTCAACAATACGCAGCGCATCAAAGGGCATCGACTTGTTCGGCACATTCTCCAGCAGCAAGAGCGCTCGGAAGACGCCGTGATAGATGTCGAATGCCGGGTGATATACAAGCATTTAGTCCCACCGAATGTGACAATTGCCAGTGAGGAAGAACGTCATGCCTCGCACATAATCCACTGCCACGTCTTTAAACTGAGGGCAGTCATCGAGCTCTTGGGATATCGGAATTGTAATCTGCTCGGAGAAGACTTTGTCTATATGAGCCCTGTCCAGACCGGCCTCGATTAGCGGACGTATCTCGGTTTCAAATCGCTCATGGATCTTTGACATAAGAGTCGCGACAATAAGCTGATACGTCGAAGAGAACACATTCGTCTTAATGTCGGCATAGACGCTCTCTTTCAGAGCTACAGCCATCGAAACCTGACGCTCGCGGCCTGCCATCTTCAATTTTTTCTCCAGACCAATAACCTTCTCGTCTTCGACACGCCGAGTGTAAATTTCCAGCTGACGTATGTATGTTGTAAGAGTTCTATCAGTGGCGGCCTCATTCTCCAGCTTGTCAAATAGCTTACGAAACACGCTTCTGGAATTGGCGCTTGGTAACTGCTGCGTAATGTGAAGGTCGCCTTCGGGGGCGTATACGTTCACATCCCGGCCACCCATATGGCCATGGACAATGTTTCCAGTTTGACTCGTGGTGAGCGCAGTGCTGGACGGCTGGTGAATCGTAAGCGCAGTACCCGAAGCCGGCCGGGACTCCTCAGTGCCGTTAGCGTTCTCGGTCAATCTCGCACATTCACGTCACGCCCGGACATGTGCCCTCTAACGGTGTTGCCGCTTTGCACGACTTTGCCTTGGCTATCGCCGGCGACGCTGTTGGCAGAGACGGAACGCCGACTTGCATCAAACCTGATTTTGACCACCACACCCGCAGCGAGGCCAGCAATAAAGGTCAATACGTGAGAAATCACATCGCCCACACGTTTCCTCCCCAGCACATCTAACGGCTACCATCAGTTGCATTTTTTGGCAATAGCGGGAGACGGGTTTCACTTCAGAAATCAACATCTTAGCCCTTCGTAGGGGCCGACCGCATCCCTCTCGGCAGCGCCAAATGGACGTACCGATGCCTAGATCTCCTCGAAGCGCTCCGCGCGGTACCCTATCTCCCAAGCGTCTTCACCGCCGACGGCCGGCGTGATTCGAAACCGTTCCGGCGCTTCAGCTGTTCGACCAGGGTGCTTGACTTCGGTAACCGCAACGCCCGGAGGCATTCTCGCCTGAAGAAGGTGTGCGACCAAATCCTCAACGAAACACATCACGCGATCAACGTAGTCGCTTCTAAATCGCGTCGCGCCGAGCCCCAAGATTGTAGGCTCAGCTGCGGAACCGCCCATTGTTGTTTGTATAAACGATCCGCGGGACAATCCATAAATCGTGCTCCAAATCGTTTCGGACGCCAATCAAAGGCTCGGTCCACTTCCGAACCTCTTCCAAATAACTCGCGACAAGAGGATCTGAGTTCTGCAATCGCTCCAATCCGCCGTCGAACGCGACCTTCTTTTTGAACAGGAAACCGATATCTGCGCCGAGGAAGTTTCCAGGGTTCTGCAAACCAGTTTTAATTGAGGGGACGGATGTATTTATGAACGTCTCGACCTCAGTCGCGACCTTTTTATCAATCGATTCGAGGATGTGAACCGTTCCGTGCTCTACTCTCACTATCTCTCCCGGCGCGCGCGCGGCATGCGCCTGCCCTTTTTGCCTCGACGTTCCCTGCGGCAGTACGGGTAGCCATAACCGACGAAAGAACCGCCTGGAAGATCTTATCAAAAGCATCGCGATCGTTCTTGTTCGCGTAGACATTCTCGCGCAATCGAAACAGCCCAAGCCAACAGCGAGCAACAAAGGGAGTGCCAACGCCCTCGTCCATAAATTTCTGTACGACAAAACCGGGGCCATTTTGTTGATCACGAAATTCGACCTCTGCTGCAAGTTGTTTAGCAAAACGTTGAATTGATTCTGTGAAACCAAAAGCACGTACGAGATTTGGAAGCCGGTTCGACGAACTATGCGAAGATGCGCGGGGTTCACATTGGGCAAGAATGTCAGCAATCCTTCGAGAGGAAGCTTTCCAATAAGGATAATCATCGCGCCGTCTTGCCATTTTCGGTAGGCGATCGTCCGCAATACGTTCCCCGCCTGATCTTCAATGCCAATTGGCCGCGCCGGCAAAATGGCCCCATCGAATGGCCGCGCCTCGAGTCCTGCCTCTTCGCTCGTTATCGATGAGTGCCGTAACGGTTGCCAGTTCTCGAATTGACATAAGTCCCGCCACGGTGTGATGAGCCGGATCCGCCCAAATAGCTGCCGCCATGACTGGTAGTGTGATGTCCGCCGCCGTAGCTGACGCGCCCTCCATGTCCTCCGCGTGCGTTTGCTTGTCCGATCACGCCGAGCAGCAACAGACCGGCAACTATTGCAATCAACTTCATATTTCGCCCGCCCCCTTTCGAATGTGGAAGCGCATCCAAGCGCCGCCGATGCGGGATAACAACCTCTGATACGCGCAAAATATGCAGCTTTACGCCGGGAATGGCTGGAGCGGAGCCGTTTTCCAGCGCGAGTAAGGCGCGCGTCCTCGTCCCCGAAACCTCGACCTCCAAATGGAGGTGGTGACCTCGTCTGAATGCCCAAGCCGATCGAGCAGGAATACCGCAGATGAAGGACCCTCTACGCTGATTATCATCATGGTCGCGATGCTAACGTAGGCCTGCTACTTGCTCGGGGCCAACATTGTCATCGCAGGAAATTTCCACCCAGTCGACTGCTGCAGCCGATCGGGATCTAATCTTCGTAGTGATCGAGCGTCATCGCGAGCTGTCGGCGCATTACGATGCGGCCTTGTCCGTGTCGGCGAAGCTCGATGGGGGGGCCGAGTTTGATGCCGCCGACAAAATCAGCAGTCAAAGGAACCATGTTCTCGCGGAGCATGCGAATGTGCTCATCCGTTCAACGCCAACCACGATCGCGGGCGTTATTGCTCTGACCCGTTACGTCGGCAGCCTACGAGAGTGGGAGCTTCCCGATGATGATGCGTGGGTTTTCTTAGAAGGGCTGGCAGACGCGATCGATGGAATCGCCATGGCGCAGCGGCTTGGGCGAGACGGCGATTAACATGGCGATCGGTTCATCTTCCGCGGCATACTTTTCTGGGGGACCATTGCTGCGCTTCTCTATTTCGTGTGGAAGTTGCCCTTCTGAGCCCGACGATTAGGGGCTCGCCCGAGCCAGTGTCGAGGCAATGGGGAGCGGCGGCTTTTCAACCACGGTAATCGCCCGCTCCTCGAACATGGCTGCGATATCAGTTTCGGTCGCCCTGTCCGACGCTGATCCGTCTTGAAATCGTCGACCACGAACGCCTTGCCAGCGGCGCGGCAGGCGCGGCCTGATGGACTGGGCTAAATCAAGCGAACGGCGCCCAACTGAGGCGGCCTTGAGCAACGCGGGTCGGTGTGCCTAGGAGGCCGGGCCCATAGCCTCAGCAACGGCTGCACCGTCGCGGCTATCAGCCCCTTAAGTGCCCAAGAAAACATTCGTTTCTGGAAATGGGGACACTTCCGGACATTACAGAACAAACGACCGCAGGAGCCGCTTTGGACCAGCCCCTGCGGCCGTGCCACGACGTTCCGCACGATCGCCACGGCGCCTGCTGGTTAACACGTAGATCTGCCAGGGTGAACTGGCGTGCCCCCGTTACGGCCTCAGCTGGAACTGCTCGAGTCCATCCTCGATCACTCGGAGGTCCTCAAGTAGAGCATCTCGAGAGGCAGTCGGGTCAACGCCTGATGTGGATTGTAGCTGTTCGAGCAACTGGCGCCGAAGGTCTCGCATATTCTCTAAGGCTTGCCGGTTCTTCAGACGTACATAAGCCGAAACGATCGATTCAATGGTTGTTGCCAATGAGTAGCTCCAAACAAAAAACTCTAAAACAGGTTGCGTCGTAACACTTGCGCGAGATAACCCGCAATGCGCCCTCACATAGGCCTGGTGATCAATCCGGCCCGAGGCTCCTGGGACGGAGTCGCTACACGGCCTTGTGCTGGAGAGAACGCTCGTCATCAGCCGCCCCCTTCACTGAGCTCGACAAGGTTGCCCTGGCAGCCAAAGGCGGCCTCAGCTGGGGGCATTGGAGCTGGATTCAATCGGGATCATCCTTCGAGACGGGTATCGGGAAACTTGGCAATCGCGGACTGTTCCTGTCCAAGATTGTGTCTGGACGACGCGCCGAGAAAGACCGATGTCCGGCTCTGAAGACAAAGGCCGCGAACTGAGGCGGCCTCTGTTGCGTGAGTCGAGGAAAAGCCATCGACCCGCATTTTTTTTGCAGCGCACTCAACAGCATTGATCGCTGGGATGGATGTCAAGAACCGGCGCGCACGCGCCTCGCCATCTATAGCGCACCTGGCCGATCGGTTAGGCACTGGACCCTGTCTCCATCCGGACGGGCTCGATTCTGTGCGCGCAGACCTCACTTCTTCGGCCATGTCGCCTGCGCGAATGTCATCGCGCGGCGGAAGTCGGTCATATCGATCCAGTCCTTCTCTTCCATGTGTCGTTCCCAGGTATATCCAGGAGAATCTTCCTCGTGCACGCGCTCTTTTGCGATGAAATACTTTCGATCAGCAGTATCCCGTTTTTGTAACCATCCATTGTGACTCGACCCAAAGGGCTGGCATGACAATCGCCTCCGTTATCGCTACCAATGTAGCGGCGGACTTTGGAGATTGTGAACCTAAGGGAAAGAAGGGCCGCCGAAAGGATTGTCGCCACCCATATCCCATACAAGCGGACGTCCCCGCACAGAATGGTTTGAGTGCGGTTCGCCTTTATCGGACCAGATCTTGATTGCGGTGGCGAGAGCATAGGTGCTGGGCTGCTCTGACCAATCGACGTAGAGATTGCCCTTGTGATCATGAAGTGCGAGGATGTTCTTCACGCCCTTCTCGAGGATAATATCGCGGACTTCCTCGAGGCGCTCGATGCGCCAGCTTTCTTCGTCCGATCGGTTGGCCGTGATTTTCACCTCTGCCATGTGCCCTCGTAGCTCAGTGGAAAGAGCGGGGGAGTTTCTACGTCTCGTGGCGTCGGTTCAAGTCCTGCCGAGGGCATCATCCACGGTCGCGTAGCTCCCGGTCGCCGATCAGAGCTTTAATCAGCGCGCCGACGAAGCCTCCGAGGGTGAGACCACCCAGGACCAGAAACAGTAGATCGGGATTTGGCATAAACCTTCAGCGTTGATGTAGAAGCGCAACGGGTTGTATTAGCGAGCCCGGAGGAATGACTGCAGATCCTTCCTCGAAGCAGCAGGATTTCCTCAAAATCTGCAGCTTTTCGTTCGTTCCGGGCCGACCCTGCGTTATATTGGCCGCGCCTCGGTTGATCCTTGGAATTTTTGTTCATTTGCCATCGCTACACTCTCCATCGACAGTGCCTGAGTTGGCCACGGGTCGCGCCCTTCAAAATCGTCTTAGCGTCGATGAAGACCCACAGCGGCGCTAGTTGCGGTCTCTAGGTAGGCTTCCTGGCTAGTTGAAGTCGACTTGGTGAGCGGCTTAAGTGGCAGTAGTAGCTTCCCTTGCTCAAGGCCGGCCTGATGCTGGGATCGCGCTAGGTCGCACCCGAGCCGCATCAGGTTACATTGCAGCCAGAGCCTCTGCTGTAAATCATGCTTGCTGCGCCGAAATAGGTTCCCGACATACGAGCCCATACGGAGACGGTACAAATGCTTAGCCATGTTCTGCTCCTGTGCAGCAATAGCCAAACTAGATGTGGCCAATTATTCCCGTTGCCTTCCAGACCGCCGAAATTTCCTTCGTGAGGCATCTCGTTCAGCGCTGAAATTGTAGCGCTCAATGAAAACCGATTAATGCAACAAATCCAGGATCGGCGCCTAAATTCGGCGGTTTGTCGGCTTCTTTCGTGGTTTTTGTTGCACGGATTATCGGTTTGCAGCGGCAGCGGACGTACGGAGTAAGGTCTTGCCCGCGACGATACGTTCGACGTGGGCATTGACGGCCGCCCAATGGTCCAAGGTCCGTTTATCGGCCAAGAACCTGTCCCAAGTCATGACGGTGCGGGGCCTTACCGGCACAAGGCGGTCACGCCAGTTGAGATAATGGATGAGAAGCGAAGGCAGCGGAAAGGAATGCAGTTCTGCGCGCGCCTCCTTTTCCGTGCAGGGAATTTCGTCGGCGAGCCAGTTATGAAATTCCTTAAGACGAGGTCGGCCGAAGTCAATCATGGATGACCGCTTAGAGAATTTTTGTGAGCTTTCGCGATGGCGGCGCAACACAGAACAATGGCTGGCAGTGCCAAGCGGGTTACCGTGCCAGTACCTTTTCGAGATCAGCAACAAGCCGATCGCGTTTTTCCTTCGGAAGCTTGTCGAGATTCTGCTGACGCCATTTTGACGGCCGGCAGATTGGCAGCGCTGGGCAAGCCGAGGAGATTCCAATCCGGTTGTCCCCGTTCAAACGACACCAGGAATTTTCGATGATCGTCTGGCATCTTGCCAACGATCTCCTCGACAAGCGTCTTGCGCGCGGCAATGAGCTCGTCCTTCGAAACGGGCTTTTTCGTCATCCCTTCGAAGCCGTGAAGGAATTCGTCGCTTATATCTTTCTGAGGTGAGCCGAGCACCTCGAACATCGGGCGATCGTGGCTCAAAAGATAAACGATAAAGGCCTTGCGGAGCTCATCCGTAATTCCCTCATTGGCTAACAAATCGCGAATATCGAATAGATCGCGCGGATGCTGGCGATCCAAAGTGGCGACGATTTTTCCGCCATAGAGATCGGCAAATGAGACCGTATGGGCCTCAGCGAACCCGAACTGCTCTTCAACGGCGGGACGCACCGAGGTCACAGCTGGCTCGAAAACGCAACCGCGCAGCACAGGCGTGACTTCAACCTTGATCTGGACACTCAGCGAACGAACTACGAGTTTGACGATCGCAGCCTCTTTCCGAGTCTCATGGACCTGCGAGTCTGGGACCTTCTCTTTGATCCTGGCGACGATATGCTTCATCGCCGAATCGATATCAGCAAGGGATTCGGCTCGCGGCGCGACAGGAACATAGGTTAGATCGATATCGACAGAGAGCCGTGGCAAGTCGCGCACGAAGAGATTGATCGCTGTGCCTCCTTTAAGGGCGAAGCACTTCTCTTCGTTGATAAATGGGAGAATGCGCAGAAGCAGCGCGACTTGCTTTTTGTAATCGTCAGCGAACGCCATCGAGATCTCCCGGCACCGTTATTTGATAGATCGGATCGAGAACACCACCTTTGATGAGCATGCGTTTGCCATGTCCTAGATCGACAGCATTCTTGTTAAGCCGCTTGAGCCAGGCGTGGTTGTGGCGGTCGGCGAAGTAGAAAAAGAGACGCTTGACCTTCACGCTCGCGCAATCTTTCAGGAGCTTTTGCAAGCGATCCGGACGAAGATTGGCAAGGCCACCAAGCAGGGCGTCGACCTGTTCAAAGCTCTCGTTGTTGGGCAATTCGTCAAGCAGCTCGAAAACGGCGCGCTCCGGCGTCGACAGGGTCAGAGGCCAGTCCCATTGCCCCCAATTCAGTTGAGTGACGTCGCCTCCCCGGAAGGCCGTGACGTCCAGCATCTTTCCGGTCTCGACATTCCAGCGGACGCTGCTTACGCCTTTGGCAACGGGATCATTTTTGAAAAGTCGCCGATCATTGTGGTAGATGAATTTGACCGTCAACGGCAGCTTGTCCACCCACGATGGCGGCGCTTTCGGTCCGTAGAGGTGAACGCGGCTCGTCGCTTGCGAAAGGTAATGGGCGTATCCCTGCAATTCGAGCGCCGTCCGTCCTCCCAAGACGAGCGGTGAATAATTCAGGATGCCTTGAAGGGAGATCACCACCTGCTGCCAGCTCAGCTCATAGCGTGGCCGCCGAAAGACCCCTCGAGTTGGCTGTTCGAGCCAGCCTCGTTGCACATAGAGATGTTGGAGCTGAGTTGAGTAGCCGTGTCGCTTGAGCCAAGCGGAATCCACGACCAGCCCCTCCGGAAGGAGCTTATCGAGCTGGTTTAAGAGCTGTCCTCTTTGTCTATCCATAATTGATATAATAGCATATTCTTAAACCGCCTGTCTAGTTCGAAGAATCTTCTGTAAATCAAGTATAGATTTATAAATTAGGCAATATTTAAACCGTAAGACGGCCCTGGATTTGGTCTTTGCGGGCTTACCTGACGAATTCAGGGATCTGTTTCATCGACACCCGCGGAATTCGTCTCAGTTTCATGCTCATCAACCTCGCCTGACGCGCTGCTACCTTCGCCTTTGCGGCCTCAGCAGCGATTTTCGACCGCATTCAAGAAGCGCTCCTGCGCGTCGGATTCAGAGGTTCCAGCAGCGGGCGCGAGTTCCTTAACCGCCTCGTGAAGACTGGAACATCGATCAGCGGCTCGATCGCACTCCAATGGAAAGAGAGTACCTTGCTCGTCACGTCTTGTCCGAATGTCGTAGGTGAGATCGACATCTTCCGAAAAACGGCGGATCGCACTGCAAGCCTTTTGATAGCGAAGTTCCGCCTTTGAAGACGAGATGTTCGCCTAAAGGCGAGGAAAAGAGCGCGTTCAGGCACCAGACGACCCAGACATCCTTTTCGAGAAGATGTGCCGGACGACCTGAGTTGGACGCAGCAACGCCGAGCGCCTCTTGGCGCTCGGCGTCAGACAGCTTTAGAAATCTATCCGACACGGAGTTCGCTTACCGGCTTGGCAAGCCAAGTCGGAAAGGAAGAAGCAGCTGACTTCAGCTCCTTCACTTCGGTCGGGGTCAATTTCTGACTGACGGACCTCAATGCTCGTTCTGCCGTCTCTGGGCCCACCCAGTCAAGCGCACGCACTATCTCACCGGTGCGTCGGTTCGCCAAGGCAAGCTGCCAACGCGGTGCATGCTTGAGCTCCACGACTTGCTTACCAAGGCGGAGCCTGCGGGAAGGACCAGAGGTCAGATAAACCTGGCGAACAGGTACTTGCGTCGTCAAACCAAGATGATTGGCCGCCGCCGCGCCGCTGGAAACAATGGTTTCGCCGCTGCGAACCTTGCTTTCCTCGAGGACTTTCTCGACTGATGGAGCTCTAACTCCGAAACGGCTTTCAACTGGACGCAAATATATCCCTCGTCTCGCGCAGAAGTCTTCCTCGCTCGGCAAGACGCGAAAGAGCCTGATCGACAGCAGCACGCTTTCCAAGATGCAAAAGCGCCTTGGCAGCGATCGGTGCGCCTTCGGGCAATTCTTTGGTTGCTTCCAGAATCCGCGTGCTCAGGTGGGTCACGGCTGACGCTCCAGTGTCAGAAACTAGGAGAACTTCTGACACACTACAAGTGCCTCGAACTCAAGCAATACCGGCTCCCGGTCACAGCTGAATCCTGAGCGTGGTCCATATGGCGATCGGGTGGCCTTCTGCAGCGCGATTCAAGGGCATTGTCTTAATAAGCGACAACGCGAAGATTGTTTGTCGCGCCTCTAAGTCCAAACGGCACTCCAGAGACGATCACAGCCAAGTCGCCCAATCGAATATAGCCCTCGTGGTGCGCGGCCGCCGAGGCGATGCGCGTCATCTCCTCATAGCCAGAAGGATCGCTGGACACTGCACTGTGCACCCCCCACAACAAGCTCATGCGCCGAGCCACTCTCTCATCCGGAGTAAGGGCAAGGATCGGCACCGGCGGCCGGCTTCGCGAGATCCGAGCGACTGTCGTCCCGCCTGCCGTGAAGCCGATGATGACCTTGGCGCCAATTGTAGCCGCAAGATCTGCCCCTGCGGCCGCGACGGCATGCGAAGGGGTACTCTCCACGTCAGCTCGAGAAGCCTCAATCAGCGACCGATAGAGATGATGCCGTTCCGTGCTTTTGATGATGCGATCCATCATGGCAACCGCTTCGACCGGGTAGGCCCCGCTTGCCGATTCAGCAGATAGCATCACTGCATCGGCTCCATCAAAGATCGCGGTCGCAACATCTGAGGTTTCCGCCCGCGTCGGCGTCGGCCCAGCCACCATGGAATCCAACATTTGCGTTGCGATGATGACGGATTTTCCGGCACGCCGACAGGCGCGCACGAGCTCCTTTTGCCGGCCAGGGACGTCCTCGGCCGGGATTTCGACGCCAAGATCACCGCGCGCCACCATAATGCCGTCTGACAAGCCAATGATGTCGTCGATGCGATCGAGCGCCATTGGCGTCTCGATCTTGGCGATCAGACCTGCGGCCTCGCCAATGATGGCGCGCGCCTCGATCAGGTCGGACGGTTTCTGAACAAAGGACAAGGCCACCCAGTCGACCCCAAGATCAATGCCGAAGGCGAGGTCGGCGCGATCTTTCTTGGTGAGCGGAGATAAGGCGAGCATGGCCCCCGGTACGTTGACCCCCTTGTGGTTCGAGATCAGGCCTCCGACCGCCACTTGCGCAACGATTTCTCCGTCTCCTGGCTCGGTGACCCTCAAGCGCACCCTGCCATCGTCAATGAGAAGTTCTTGTCCGGGATGGACGGCTGCAAAAATCTCCGGATGAGGCAAGGGTATCGATTGTTTTGCTCCTTTGGCTCCGTCGATCACAAAGCGGACCGTTTCACCAGCACGCAAAGCCAGCCTGCCTTCTTCAAGGGAGCCGATGCGGAGCTTTGGACCTTGGAGATCCTGCAGGATGCCTATCGGCCGGCCGAATTCCCGCTCGAGTTCACGGATACACACATAACTCTTGGCGTGGTCTTCGTGGGTTCCGTGACTGAAGTTTAGCCGAAAGATATCTACCCCGGAAAGGTAGAGAGCACGTATCTTCTCAGGCTCGGCACTTGCCGGACCGACGGTTGCCACGATCTTGGCGTGACGCGAGCGACGCAACGTATCCCCCATCTGAAAGAATATGATCGATCTAGCCATAAAGTCCAAAGCCGACCCTTACGGACTGCGGTCGACGGCGGTTGAGCAAGCCAATGTCCTCTTCGTCAGTCGCTTAACACTATGCGATGGACGCTATTGGCAAAGTGAATCCTGCTTTGAACCGATCCATGACAACCATTGTTTCAATGCGCTTTATGTCTGAACTTTCCTCTGTAAGTCGCCGGGCAAACCGCTCGTAATCTTCCATATCGTTTACGGTAACTAGCAAGACGACGTCGGCCAGACCTGTAACGTAGAATGCGCTCATCACTTCAGGCATCTTGCGAATTTGCCGCTTTAGACGATCAACGGTGTCGGCACGCGCGCGCTCTAAGGACATGAGCACCACTGCCGTCACATTCCGTCCAATTGCTTTTGGAGAAATGATGGAAACGTCGGCCTCTATGACCCCCTTGGATCGAAGGCGCTTCAGGCGACGTTGAACTCCGGATGCGGATAAGCCGACCTTCCCGCCAAGTTGTTCACTACAGAGGCGATTGTTTCGTTGGACGAGATCAAGAAGACGAAAATCGATCTTGTCGAGTTGCATCACTGCCTCGCGGCCGGCCGATTGCGATCGCGTCGGGGAAGCAGACGCCTGCGCGGCTTGTCCTGACATTTTCGATTCGTCACTAGACAGCCTAGCTGTTGAACGATCGATTTCTCCCGCTGTCATGTGCCTTGGAACACCTATGGGAGCCCAGCTCTTTGCGATACATCGAAGACAGTTGGTGCGGCGATCTCCCCCTCCGCCCGGGCTCACCACACTCGAACCCGGCCGCCATCTCGAGAATGTCGCGGGTCGGGACCCACGTCCGCTGAGAGCTGCTGAAGGCTGTCCGACTCCAGTTCTATCGATGCGCGCCCCGGACCCGAGCACATATTCCCCCGCCACACACGAGTGTGGTAGACGATCAAGCTCCGGAAGCGAGGGCTTTTTGCTCCTGATCAGCGGAAAGCACTATTGCGTTGACGGTTCGATATGCGAATACGATAGCGGGACCGATTGTTATGCCTGCCCCGGGATAAATTCCGCGCATCGGCGACGTCATGTCGTTGCCGCAAGCGTAAAGACCCTGGATTGCGTTGCCTTGTGCATCCAGGACGTTTCCGTAACTGTCGGTCGCCAATCCGGTCGCCGTGCCAAGCGTTGCCGGAACGATCGGCAACGCGACAAATGGTCCATCCTTGATTGGTCCAAGATTTGGATTTTTTCCCACGGTCGGATCGCCGAGCGTGCGATTGAAAGCCGATTCCCCACGCTTAAACAGAGGATCGCGTCCTTGGGCAGCGTGCGCGTTGTGTTCCTCGATGGTCTTTTGAAGCACGGCGGAATCTAGCTCCAGCTGCTTTGCGAGCTCCGAAATCGTTTCACCTGCCTTGATGTAGCCAAGGCGGACATATTTACCGATGCTCAACGTCCAGGGCCATGGCAGCAGGTGTCCCATGCCCCTCAACCGCACGAACTGGTGATCGCAGATGAAGTAGAATCGCTTATTCTCTGGATATCCGTTTTCAAACATTGCCAGGCAAATATCGTGGTACGAATTCGATTCGTTGACGAAACGTCTGGCATTTGGACCGACAGCAATGACCCCAGGACGGCCGCGGTCGAGCCAGCCGTATGGTACGACCTGCGAGCCGCTGCTGCGTTTCAGGATTGAAACCGGGGTCCAGAAGCCGGCGGATGCGACATCTTTGTCGATGGCTGCCCCGAGCGTGGTGGCAAGCCCAATGCCGTCACCGTTAACATCGGCGTGGGCCAGCGTAACGTCATGCTGGTGTGCACCACTGAGGTCCGCCCTCAACTGCGCGTTCCGGGCAAAACCGCCAGTTGCGAGAACAACACCACGCGAGGCGCGCACGCGGATGTCAAGGTTGATTCGCTTGACAACGGCACCCGTGACGCGCCCGCCTTCCTTGATGAGTTCGAGCGCTGGAGAAGATGGCCAAATTTCTACGCCGTACTCGCGCAGGCTCACCAGCAGCCGCGCGATCAAGGCATTCCCGCCGCTGAGCTCAGTACCACGCCTGAAGCTGAGCCGATCCCGCGCATAGCGGCTCAGGCGAGTTAAGACGTGCTTGAGCGACGCAACAGATTGGAGCGGGTTGAGAAAGCTTCTCACCTCACTCGATGAGATCATCATACCCCCGAGCACAAAGCGAATGGGGTCACCAATCAAATCGAAGTCGTTGCCTAGAAGCCGCCCATCATAGGGGGCGGGGCTCAGTGCCCGTCCCGTATCGGCGCCGCCAAGTTGGCTCGAGTGATAATCGGGCGTAGAGGCCAAGGTAAACTTGACACTCGTGCCGTTCTCGAGCGCGGTTAGCGCCGCCGGGCCGTCTTCAAGATAAGCATCAATGAATTGCGCCCGATAATGAACGCCGAGTTCATGCTGCAGGTATGTCCTCGCATTGGCGATGGTGTCATCGATGTTAGCCGCGCGCGCCTGGGCAGAACAAGGAACCCAGATCATGCCATTCGACAGGGCCGTCGTTCCGCCAAGTCGCGGAGATTTCTCGCATACAATGACGCGCAGTCCGGCCTTTGCCGCATACAGCGCCGCCGACAGTCCAGCCGCGCCGCTGCCGATCACGAGGACATCTGTCTCCCAGTCCTGATCAGGCCTGGTGCCTCCTTTTGAGGCGAAAGCGATCGTGTCCGGTTTAGCGCGGTCATTTGGTGTGTTCATGCGGCCTCGCTGCACGTTGCAGTGAACATCAATGAGTTTGCGGAAGCGGGACAGCTTTGAATTCCGCCGCCGCTGTTTTCACTGCCCGCTCAATTGGAATTCTTTCGATCGACGATGCGCCAACAAAGCCGACACACTCGGTCGTTCGATAGACCTCGATCGTATCTTCAGGCTCGGCAATTGCCCCACCATGGCAAAGCGAGAGGACGTCCGACCGGACGGTTCGCGCCGCCGCGTTGATCTCATTGATGCGCTGGATCGCCTCCGTTATGGATTGTCCGTCCTCATGACCGACCAGGCCGCCGCGCGTTGCGCCGACATGTGGGACGATGCAGTCGGCCCCTGCACTTGCCATCGCTTTGGCGTCTTGAGGGCTTGCGACATAGGCGAGCGAAAAGATATTCTTCTTGCGCGCGAGAGCGATCAGCTCGACCTCACGTTCAAAGCCGAGGCCGACGCGGCCGCGGCGGTCACGCCAGTTGTCACCCATGGTGGAGATCGTCGGATAGTTGATGACGCCGGAGAACCCAGCAGCCCAGAACTTGTCCAAAAGAGCATCGAGGTCGAGCCGGAGAGGATCCCAAGCCTCGATACCGCCAACCACCGGCACGGAACACACCACGTTACGAATTTCCGCCGCAAGCTCCAGCGTGCGTGCGTTGGAATCGCCAATCCGGCTCGTGGGAAGCCCCATCAGACGCGACAGGCCGGTCGAGTAGACCACCAGCATGTCGGCACCTCCAAGAACGGCACATTTCGCGACCAGGCCGCAGCTACTTCCTGCCGCGAGAATTGCTTTTCGCTCCGCCACCTGTCCTTGGATCCTGGAAAGAATTTCGGCTCGGTCAAACATCCGCATGGGATGAGCCTTCTTGCGTGAGTTGTTCCAGGATCCATGCCGCGGCAGCCTCGGCGAACTCGCCATCGTTAATGTGACAGTTCAGGTCGCGGACCACGACGTGGGCGGAGAGATGTTCCTTGACCGCATCCAGCCAAGCCTTGTCGGCGTCGGGATCGTAGAAGATGCCGCCTTGGCGGTCGTAATCGGATACGCCTTTCGCCGGCCAAAGGACCATTGTGGGTCCTTTTGCTCGCGATAGCCGTTCTGCCGTGAGCCGGCCAATGCTCGCGTTCTCAGACGCAGTTGTGCGCATGAGCGTCGTGTAAGGCGTATGGGCGTAGAACTGCCGACCGCGAAACCGATCAGGAACGCTCGATGGCAGGCCAAAATTGACCATATCGACCGCACCGGGTGCGATCACTTGCGGAATCTTTTGCCGCGACGCTGCCTTGAGCCGATCCGGACCGGCGCTTGCGGTGCCTCCAACGATTTCGTCTGCGAGCTCCGTTGTGGTCAAATCAATGACGGCGTCGAATTCACCAGCCGCGATCAGCTGCTCCATTTTACGGCCGCCCGCCCCGTTAGCCGGAAAGACGATCGCGTCTACGCCGGCGTCGGCAAGCCGCGCTGCGCACTGATTCGCCGCCGGCGTGGTCACGCCGAAGGCAGTGATCGCAACGATCTTCTTGTCTCGTCCAAGCTTGGCGGGAGCATAGCGCGTGGCCGCAATGGCCCGCCCCGCGTTCTCGAGCACCCTTGTGGTAAAGACATTGATGCCGAAGAGATCGACCAGCGTCGGATAGAGGATGATGTCGCTGTGAGTGGCCAATTCGGCGAGTAGCGCAGGCCTTGCGCTGCTCACCAGAAGTTTCGGAAAGCCATAAGGCAGCTCAGACACAACCTCGCCGAAAACCGCGCTCCCCCTGCCACCCGCAACCCCGACAATCGCGCTGATCGTTCCTGATCCCAGGAGATCACCAACCTTACTGCGCGTCCTTTCAGCAATCTGCTTTAAGAGTTCGGTGGGAGCCTTCGCATCGTCTTGTTTGTTGCCGTCATCCCTCTTAGTGCCGACGTCGATCAGGATGGTCTTGCGGCCGCACGCCTCGATAATGTCGGCAAGGTAAGACGCCTCGCGGCCCTTGGTATCCAGCGTGGCCACGATCGCGACCGCGTCCGTAGTCGCGGCTCCAGTCGCCAGTTCGGACAGGTTACCATCCCGGGCCGACCTCTGGTCGTCCGTACAATGGTGAGACACGATCTTCCTCCCAGAACCATTCCTAACAACAGGTGGTCTAGACCCGGCTCTGCCCGGGTATAAGATCGGTGAGGCGTCCAAATGGGTAACAATGGGTAGAAACGGTGAGAGCGAGAGTTCCCGGCAAACTTGCCACACACATGTCGGACATAGCTAAAGGCGCACAATTGCAAGTCTACGCGCCCTCTTTGCGCAGCCTTCCAGAAGGCTCCCTGCTGGTCATGGCGACCCTGCCAATCCTCGACTGGAATGAGTGTCTTTTGCGAGACTTGCTAACCCTCGACAAGGCAACGTCCGCTCCTCATGTCTATGCGGCGATACTCATGATCGACCCCTTCGCTTGCTGGGAGGATATTGCCGAATCGTTGAAGGATGCCGGCATCACCGGCGTCGCCAATTTCCCGCCTGCATCTATGATCGAGCGGTCGGCGGCGGGCGTACCCGTTGATGCCGGACAGGAGCTCGAACTTCGGCGGATGGAATGGTTCACAAGCCATGGTTTCAAGGCGTTGTTTGCCATCGCGAGCGATTCTGAAATTACCGCAGCGGAGAAGCGACTTGGCTCCCATCTGGACGGACTCATCCATCTACCAGCAGAGGCTCTTACACGGACGATGAGCGAGGAGATGGAGCTGGTAAGCCTTGGCCAGCACGGATCGTCATTACCAATGTTCGCGCTTCTGGATGGGACGACTTCGAAGCGGCCAACTTGAACAAAGTGACTAGCGGGATTGCGTGAGCCGCTACCTTACCCTATTGAATTAAGATTTTTTCAAGCCCTCCGTTGGCTTGTTACACAGCCTTGTGTTTGGGGCTCACGCGCGATCCGTCTCCCAAAATGGGTCTTAGAGCGGCCGTAATGCCAACCGTTGACCCATGTGCCGAGTGACCGGATCAAGTGCTAGGTCTTTGATCCCTGCGTAAGCGCCCGCAGACGAAGCTTACTCATCCGAATGTTCTGCTTCAGACGACGTTCTGAGATTGGCGAACTAAGTCGGTCTACGATATCAGCGTAGCTCGTGAGATTGTGCCTGTTAAAGGCCGCTAATCTCAACAGCTCGCCAGCATAGCCGGCAGGACGGCCTCCAGCGCCCTGAGTTGTTTCGCCGCTTCTGCTTGGTCAGCACCGATGTAGAAGATGGGACTTGCTACACCTGATTCCCATCGCAAGTTAGCCGCAATGAAATCGTTGTTGAAGACACAGACACGCTTTTCCAAGCCGGTGACCGCCTTAGGGTACGCAAACCTCGCCCCATCGGACATCTCGATTCGAAACTGCATCCTTCGGGGAGCCGTTCATGTTTCATGCCGTACTGCCTTTGGCCCGAACATCAGCTTCTCAAGCGGCTGGATGTCGAGTCGGGCAGTCTCCAAATTGTCATCCTTCTCGTGAGCACGCCGGGCATCTTCTTGGCAACGGTCACCCGCATCGAGAAGAACCCTAGGGCGCGGCTAATATTGGAGCGAGCCCGCTACGTCGTGATCTTGGTCGCCGCTGCCCTGTTCGGGGGCCTATCTTCACGCGAACCACAAAGACGATTCGTATGAGAATGCCCTGCGGGATGGCGCTGTGGTGGCCTGTTTGAAGATGGGGGCCTGCAAAGCGGCAGCACCCGGGCCGCCGTGTCGTGCTTGAGGAACGTCACCAGGCGGGCCATCGAATTGCGATAGCTCTCATAGGTGCTCTGCTTGCGGCCTGCCCGCTTGGCTTCCTTCCACCAATCCTCGACCAGCCCGGTGAGGGAATTCTGGAGGCGCTCCGCTTTGGCTTTTCCTTCGGCGCATCTGCCGGGGCCTGCCACTCGGGAAAGCGAGCTGCCTTGGGTTCGAGCGAATAGTCCCCCCTGCATTCCGTTGACGGCTCGCAAAGGCGTCACGCAGCGCCATCCAAAAGGCGGCGAGCAGGAGAGCACGCGATTCGCTATCCACACGGCGGATGCCCTTGGTCAGCAAGAGGCGGTCCGCAATGGGCCCGAGTGCCTTCTCTAATTTGTTGGCCTCACCGTCACCGCCAACCCTCTCCCACATCTCCGTTACGGCTGCCCAGTGAGCTTCTTGCTCGTCGTAGCTCTCCGTGTCGGGCGCCCAGCCAACTCCGGGCGTGTGGACCATGGCGACTCCGGGCGCGGCTCTCGCTGGTCGCCCAAACGCGATAGAGTTCGCCTGCCAAGGCCGTCGCCTGCCGGTGGGTGAGACGCACGGGGGAGTCAGTGCGGAGCGCCGCCCAGACGGTTTCCAGATAAGCCGCCGCGAGCGCCTGACGCGTCTTGACCTCGCTAGGCTCTGTGGTGCGAAGGGAGAACCGTACGGCCTGAGCGCCCTCGCTAGGGCTCACGAAAACGAAGGCGTCACCGAGCGGAATCGCCAGTTCAAAACCGACTGCTTTGCACCGGACATCAGCCGGAATGCGCTGCACGAAAAGAGGAAAACGAGACCGGTCCCGGCGCATCGGCCGAACAACCCTGAACAGCAATGTTACACCCAATTGTTACACAGTTGGGGCCAAAGCAACACTCTGAAAGGGCTTATCTAACTGGATTTGTTTGCGATCCAGAAATGTATGGTGCCCAGGAAAGGATTGCGGCTCGATCCATCAAACCGTAGCAAAAACAGTCACTTACCTCTGCGCCAAGTCCGACCCTTGTACCACTGGACTGTGCGCGTGTCGACCCTGCTCTGGTCGCCATTCGGCACGCATGGCGAGGGCAGCGAGACCGCGGCTGGAAAAGCGGCTTGGGACAGTGTGGCGCTGCATCGATGCATTTCCGTCACCGGCCATGCGATTAGTATTCACTCCCGGCCTGCAGGAAAGGCAGGATTCCCGGCCTGGCCAAGGCGTGCCGACGGCCTGTCGCGGGACGACAATTGGCTAGCGTCACATCAGCCAGATCGAAGAAGCCGCCGTCGCGCACGGCCCAGCAAGTCTGCGCCACCTGCATCGCGGCCGCGGCACCGATTTCGCTCGACCCACTGCGCCAACCGGAGGCCGCCGCCCAGCCATCGAAGGTGCCCCGAGAAGACCAAGACCTGTAGGCACCTTTTTCCCTGAGTCACTTCGTGCGCTCGCGCGTCTGCAAGTCCAGTTGGCGACGGCACAGCGGATCGTTTGGGTAATAGGTCGGGAAGGCCGCTGCCAGAGCCTCCCAGTCGGCGGTATTGATCAGATCTTGTACGCTCGCTCCTCGCGCCCGCAGAGTCGGCCACACTGTCTTCTTTGGGGCGACCTTCTCATCTGCGGCCCAGAGCCTGCGCGTTTTGTCCAATTGCCGAAGCAACAGCTTGGACCGAAGCACTCGCTTGATTCGACCGATGACTTGCAGGCGATGCAACTCTTTCCAAATAGCTTTGTATACGCTTCGTCGTGATGAAGGGAACTCGTCTTCCGGTAAACCGATCGGCACCTGCTGGCCGTCCCGATATTCCTGCGCAGCCCAGCCTGCGAGATCAAGCAAGAGATTCAGTCGGTCATTATCATAGACAGAATTGGTCAACAGCGACGTTCTGCGCACATACGTTTCGATCGTACTGTACCGATTTAGGCTGTAAAACTTGGGAGATGCATGCCGAACGTTCAGCAACTTGCGCAAATAGCGTTGCCTCGCGTGATCTGCTGATCTGAAATCCCCCTCGGCCTCTGCCCGATCAGTTATCATCTCATAGATATCGTGCCAGTCACGCTCAAGATCTCCTTCGAAGGTCACCGTTTGGGGCTGTGGGAGCGATTCAAGAGTGCTGGCAACTTGAAGGAGGATTCTCGGTTCATCCTCCACAATACTAACAGCACGACTTAGTTCGCTGATCGAGGCCGCGACGTGCTCGGATTTCTTCACCTCATCACGCTCCACCGCACTCATGTAGGAGGCGACGCGCGCGCGGCAGACCGAGAGTTTCGCAAGGTCCACTTGGGCAAGTTTCAGCGAATGCTCAATTTGATCGATTAAGCCTAGCGTGGCAACCGAGGCCGCGCCAGGCGCCTCTCGACCGATGCCGCGCCGCTGGAAGTCGCTGATCATAACGCTGACCGCGTTCTCGACTAACGCCAGTGCGTCGCGGGCCGGCTGTTGTTGGACTTCGATCAGCCCCTTCAACAGGTACTCATAAAACTCCCACTTGTAGCGCCGTACAGCGCCTCTTGGTGGTTGTCCGCGGGGCGGTTCTGCTGCGCCGAATATCCACCTGAAGAAGATGTGCGTAATCGATGGATGTCTCAACTCCAATCCGCCGCGCCCTCGGCATCGCACTTCCCCGCTCCACTGCTCCGGTAGCTCTTTGATCCGAGTCCTTATTAAGGCCGCCGATGTAGACGTCTGACTTCGGGCGAGGTGGTCGGCCATGGATTCGAGAAGTGATGTAGATGGCAATCCGAATTGATATCGCGGTTCGAAATGCTGGGTTGTTAAGTGGAGCCTATTGCAGAACGCAAGACACGCCAGCGCATCGAGTTCTGGATCGTCATGGCCAAGACCCTCGATTATTCGGCTATATCTACTCTCCAGCATAACGCCTCGCGTCGCGGCGAACATTGCCGGGAAGAGCCCGCCTCTTTGAGAGCCCTCATTTGATAATGCAGCTAAGAACAACTCCTTTAGGTCCATTTCTGGGTGTTCGGCTGCTCCATATTTCTGAACCGCGGCAACGTACAAATCCGCATCTGCAGCCCTAACAGGAGTAAGCCTCTCCGGAATCCACGGAAGGTTGCCGAGTCGACGCAATCGGCGCGCAGCGTATTCGCGGCACCCCAAGACGACGGTCGCGGCACCACCTCTGTCCGGTGAGTATTCCGATAGCCAGTCCGGCAGATCTTGTAGTTCGTGCGCGTCGTCGATGATCAGGACGTGCGCGCTCCGGGACGGGGGTTCACGTGGCAAAACTCCGTTTGAACACCAATAAAGTTGCGCGTCTCGTTCTGAGAGCAGCGCATCAGCAGTCTGCATAAGAGTTGTCGTGAGACCTTCAGCTACCGGCGCAGAAACCTGAATCGCCGCGGCACCTTCATCAACGAGCCGGACTAGTCGTTCTACGTCGAAGGATCGGGCCACAGCTATGTGCTTAGCAACATGAAATCTCGGAGGGGCTCCGCGCAGGTATCCCCTCGCGAGTAGTTTGAACGACTGATCATGTTTGCATGCGAAAACATCCGCTGTAATCGCGGTAGCGGTGTTGAACTGGTCTGAGCCGGCTTCCTGTAAGCCGACAGTATGTCCAGGCGCGTGCGTTGTCAGGGCTGGGCCCGCGGTTGTCGGGCTGGAAGGCAATGAAGCCGGAGAGACCGGCTGTCCCCATACGCCCACTGCGAAACGACGATATTTGTCGGCACCCGAGTCCGGGGACATATCCAAGTCCGCGAATACACGGCAAACGAGATCAACAAGTGACCTGTACCGTTTCCCACCTTCCCTAAAGTACCGCCGGAAATCGTCGTACCCCCACAGGGAGATATCATCCAAGTCTTCGCGGGGAACGCTAGGATAGCCATCCTCAAGAGCCTTGGTCGCCTTTTGGCTCACCAAATCGAAAAGTTGCGCTCTGGTCTTGATGCCAAGACCAATTCTGAGTGCATCGATCCGATCTCGGCGATCCTTGAGAGCTTCCTTTTCCCGGTCTTTATCCGCTGTGCTCGGCATTCGGCCCCTGGAGTCAAACTCCTACGGATTTCCTACGGATTTCCTACGCTTTCCGCCGGATACAACCAAGCGCGGTTTGTGGTGGTCTCGTTCGCATGCTGGCAGCAGGCCAGCGACCATCAGCAAGGAGATTGAGATGCTCTACCGCGCACCTCCAGCAACCAGAGTGATCGTGGCGCCGTCTGACCAAGAGGTCAAGCGAACGTTCTCGCACTTCCAACCCATCCTCGATGATGGGCCCGTACCTGTCCGCGGCCGCCGAATTGGCTGGAAGACCACCAATGCAGGCTCGCTTGGTGCGATTTTCGTCAACGAGCTAACCGGGCGGCGCACCCTTTGGGTGCTCGACTTTCAGTCGCGCCGCCCGCGTCAATTGGCGGTACTCGCGTAAGCCTGCTGCGAGGCTGCCGCGCTCGGCAGCCTCTCCCCTTATAATCCCAGTCAACCCAACACGAAAGGAAACGCCCATGTTGTTCTTCAATCGCTCAAGCACTGCCCCTGCATCTTCCAACCGGGCGCCCGTCGCCCAGCGGAGGACTCCTCAGCCAGCAATCCGCTGTGCCGATCTCGTTGCATTGGTCGTATTCAACGATCACGGCAAGGTGCTGAATGGCTTCATCTCTGCTTTCGACGGGTCATTCGCGAAGGCTGTGCAGGCATTACCAAATGCGGTCTGCGGCTCATGGACCAACATCGCCGACGGACTAAGCGTCGCAAATGACCTCCTCGGCCGCATGCCCAGGGGCCTGAGGCGCCGAATCTGGCTGCTGTCGGACGGCTGCGCGAATCCTCATAACAACGCAATTTGGGATGAGGTTGCGCGAGCGAGAGCGCAATGGACGAACATTAATACAATCGGATTCGGGAATCCGCATGAGTTCGATCGTGATCTCCTCGCGCGCATCGCTGATGCTACGCACAATGGCCATTACTACGAAGCCACAACCGTAGCTGCTCTTGGGCAGGCGTTCCGCCGCGCGGCCAGTTCGCGCAAGGGTACCAATCACAGGGGCGAGGCCACGGTCTTCTGCATCGACACGAGCGGCTCGATGACCGCTGCTATGGAAGGCCAACGGCGCATCGAGGCCGTCCGAGACGCGCTGAATAGTCTGCTCGTCTACAAGCAGAAGATGTGGAGCTAGTCAGTTAGGGCGGGGATGTCCCCGCCCTCCCACATGAAATTGCAAAGGAGGAAAAAAATGAGTGCAAACGCCTGCGCCGTGATCTCGAAACGCGAACTGGGGATGTGCCGGTTCGGGCCCGTCAAACCTCGCGTGGATATCGCTCCTACCACGGGGCCATTCACCGGCATCGATTTGGCCGCACCGACACTCGTGATGGCGGACGCAGAAAACCTGGTTTTTGGGGCACGCGATCTCGGGAGGAAAATCAATTTTGCTGCTCTGGCAAACTTGCTGCAGGATGCGTTTCCCCGGGTGGACTTGCACGCCTGTTACAGCGCGCCCGCGGTTGGCGGCCACATGTGCTGCGATTTGGTCGGCACAGGCTGGACCGTGCACCGGCGCCTTATCATCGAGAGCGCCTTTATCAAGGGCTCAGGGGCGAACGCGGACGTGTCGCTGGCGTTCCATTCCGCTGCGCTGATCGGGAAATTTCGACCGCAGAACTTTGTGCTCGCGTCGGGTGATGGAATGTTGGTCCTCGACATAGGTCGCGCGATCAAAGCCCAATTTCCGGATTGCCGCGTGGTGGTGACCGCGAGCCTTGCAGGCTCCACCTCGCGCCTGATCGACGCCCGCGTTGAGCACGTGATCACTCAGAACATCGAGATCGGTCTCGACGTGATGCTGCCTCTTTATCGCGGAGCACAACGGAGGACTTAGTGGCTACGAGCAATACCACTGCGTTCAGGCAATGGCCCCCCCGACGCCGCCGACGTTTGCGCCGGTCGCGGCGGTCGCGGCGGCCGGAGCCCTATCGGCTAGGCGAGCTCATCGCAGCATATCTCGTCTGTCTGCTCGTCGTGATCGCGACTTTTCTGCTCCTCGGGCCGCTCGGAATCCTAGCCTACTTCGTTTGCGGCTTCTGGCTGACGCGCTTTCTTTCGCGCCGTGTGGTCTGGTGGGCATTTGCTAGCAACATCGAGAACGTCTATCTCACGAAAGTCTGGACGTTCTTCCAATGGCCAATAGCTGTTGCGGTTTTCCTTTGGAAACTAGCAATCGTCAAAGCGCTTTAGGCCTTAATGCCGCTGAGGCTGTGCGCACAAACAGATCTAGGGATCAGTTTCTGCCAACGAGATGTTGTCCGTATCCTAGCGGCGCGACGTCCGACATCTCGGAAATGCGAGTCAAGCGGCGAGATCCACGAGAATGGGATGGTTGGCAGGAAGCCTTCGCATAAGCGGCCGCGTTCGCCGCAGCGCGCAATTTCGAAATGATCGAGCATCGGATATCGAACGTCACTAAAACTCGCAGCGGCACACACCCTTAGCTTGACGACGGCCTCAGCTCAGGTAGAGTTGTATTGACCCAGTTTTTTCAATCGTTGCCAAAGACACGACTCTTATTGGTTGCAGCGACCAACGTGGCAGATAGCGGGGAGTTAACGTCCTCGCGTGTTGCTTCACGTCGTGGCCGGCGCACGTTCTTAATGGCGAGGCTTATGAGGCCTAGAAGCCAGTCAAAGAGTAGTAATTGTAGGCATAATTTCCGGCAGGCCGCTGCCGCTGTGGTTAGAGGGGCGAACCATGGCAGACCACCACAATCCAGAAAATGGCCCGGAGAGCGCTGGGGCCAATTGCTCTGAAGCGCCCCGAGCCGAGCGAGGAGGGGCTGTAACACGTCGCGAAGTTCTCATAGGCGGTGCATCCTCCTTATTGGCCGGCCCGGCAAGTGCAGCGATCGAGAGTCCGTACCTAGATGTAACCTACGAAGATAGTTCGCGGCGCGGGTTGATAATCGCTTGGATCGAGAGACCCCTTTCCACAGTCCGGCGCACAGATGCACCATCAAAGCCGCGCTACGAGTGGCTTCTGCGTGCATCTACTTTCACCGATCCCAATCTCCCTAATGGGAGGGGCCGTTTCGTGCTACGCCGGGTGCAAAATGGCTGGCGCGCCGAAATTGCAAAATGTGCATTTCCGGGCGGCTATCAGTTCGGGCTGAGGATCGACGTTAGATGGGACCCTAACTTTGATCCAAACGCTAAGCCTGCCAAGGCTTCCGAACCTTCGCTGATCATAACACTCCGGCGGGACGAGGAAGTTAGCATTTCAGTCCCACACCTCATTGAGTTCTTGAAAGGCGACGACAAGGTAGACGAAGTCGCCGGTCAACTGAGCAGGTCGCAGACTATTGCACTCATTAGGGCGCTGTTTGGAGACACTTTCGATATCTATAGGGCAAGCGATATAGCTTTAGCCTTCCACCGCGATTTCTATTGGATCTTGCGCGCAGGTCAAAGGATTGTACCCGGCTCGCTAGAGACGGCCGCCGCCAAACAGAAGCGCTTCCGCGCTCTGCCTGACGAGGGCCCATCCCTCCAATTCCGAGAGGTGTTCTTCACCGTCTTCTCCGGCAGCCAAGGAGGGAAGACGGCCGATGTCTTCATCCTGGACCCGCACGACACGGGCAAAGAAAGGGAAGACGTGCGCGCCTTGTTTGCCGGCGACGGGGCGCCGCCCGCACCGGACAGCAGCCTCTCCCAACCAGCGGCCAAGCAGCCTTCTGCGGAAGTCCCGGCTCGCGCTGCGCCCGGGGCAACGGGACCGGTTCGTCGAGTCGTGCAGCAACCCGACTCCACCTTCGAAGAGACAATTGTTGTCGCCGAGGAGCAACGGCTAGCACCTCGCGTGCTGTATGCATTGGTGCGGCACGACCTGGCGCAATCGAAGTCTAACCCCCCGGACGCCTGGAGCGGGACGCTCGCGCTCGGTCGGCTCCCAACCGGAGAGAGCGCGAGGGTCTCAATTCATGACGGCCCGGAAGCATCCTTCCTCGGTTGGCGCAATTCTGGCGACGGCAATCCCGTTTTCGCTTTGCGGGCTCCCTGGACGACGCTTGCCGTTCGGCGCGAGGACGGCGCTGTCCCGAGCGAGTTCGACGACCTCAACGGCCTGCTGTGGCGCGCCCGAGGAGAGGACGGCGCACTGCGTGTGATCTGCTCGCTCACCGCCACGAAGCGGAAGATGCCCATCGAGACGCGCTTCGGCCGATTCACAACCGCGCCACTTCCCGCAGTCGCACCGCGGCCGGGCGTGTCCGCACGGGTGCCATCGATCCGGATAGGAGGCACAGGTGCGAAGAACGAGCGGACGCTGAACCATTTCGCCGCGCCCCTTGCATTGGAGCATGCGGCGATTCCCCTTCTGAGCGACCGTCTTGTCGGGATCGCGCTCGCGCGCGCCAAGGCGAAGGACGACAGTTGGGCCGAATCGGCTGCGGAGCGCGCCGCCAAATTGTTCAGCCAGCTGACGTTCCACGAATCGGAATGCCTGTTCCGCATCGACAAGCTGCCCTTGCGGCACGTATGGACGGGAACGCCCGCGCCTACCACCGATCCGCCACAGGCCGAAGCCGTAGTACATATCGGCGTAAAGAAACCGGGGGTTCCGGTACGCATCTCGCTGAGCCGCGCGATGCTCGCTGTGCGTCGGCCGTCCGACCTCCTAGCACTCAAGTACCGATTCCAAGATCTGGTCCTGGAGTACGGCGAGCCGGGAGACTATGGCGGGGCGGGATGGTGGGTCACGCCGGACCGCCGCATTGCAGCCTTCGTGCCGAATGGCGAGCCGACGTCCGATCCCGTTGTACCCCTTGTCTGCAAAGATGCGCCTCCCTTCGCCAATGACCCCACGCGCTACCAATCGCGACAGGATCCGCGCCCCTTGTTGGTGGTAGAATTCCCACCCCAACACATCGCCGAGCGCGCGTATTTGCGGCAATTGCAGGCGGATCCAGTGCTGCCCGTCCCGCCGCGGGGCACGGAGGTCAAACCAGACGAGGCGGAGATACTGCGGAACGGGAAGCTGGATGATCGAAAGAAGACACGAAAGAAAATCGGGGATGCGCAGGAGGCGAAAAACGATCCCGACTACAACGAATACCGCAAGCGATTCCGAAAGGCCGTACAGAACGACGCCGACATACCCGCAGACCAACAAGAGTATGTCGGCCCCGCCTACCTTGATCTAGAAGCCGCTCGCTTAGCACGGCGGGTGGCACGCGAGATACAATCTGAGAAAGATGCGAAAGACGAGGCTCTTGAGACCGCCGAGCAACGCGCCCGCTTCTTACGGGGCATGCCGGAAGTACAGCTTCCGGATGTGGTCCTCCAGGAGCTTCGTAGGTCATTTCCTAACATAAAGGACGATTTTAGCGAGGGTTATCCGGAGGCGGTCGACGGCAAAACGCCTCCTCCCGAGGGCCAGGTCAAGGACTATCTCGAAGCGCGGGAGAGGCTGAGGAAACAGCGCGATTCCGATTACACGAAGTTCAGTGATTTTTATGCAAGTCCTGAGTCCAAACGGGAGCAAGTTCGTGGGCTGACGGACAGACAGAAGCAGGATCTCCAGGGGTATGGAAACCTGCCGGGACCTTTTTACGGACGCCGCAGTACTATCGCGCGCGTCGAGGACGTTGCGAAAACAAGCCTCGATGAGGCAAAGAAGGCAACCCGGGCAATCGCGGCGAGCGTCGCCGCCTTTGATCTTCAGAGCGAAGTCGACGAGCACTTCGAAATCCCGACCGAGGCGCGCGTCTCAGGATCCTCGCGCCTAGTTTTTCGTATCCCAGCCGATGATTTCGAGAGCGGGCGGCCAGAGAACCGCGAGGGCGCGCCGGCGGGTGCGTTTCCGTTCACGATCGAAGCGCTCACAAATTGGGGAGCCTTCGACCTTGCGGTCGTTCGGCGCGCCGAGAAGGTTTTTGAGCCTCTCGCGGGCTCGCCCGGCCGAACCGGCAAGGACGGCGCCAGCCTGCAGATCGCCAACGGTCGGCTTCCGCCACGGTGGGCTCGGCAGGAAACGCGCGACGAAGCCGCTAAGCTCCTCTATCAGGGACTAACCCGCGGCGACGGCTGGGCCATACGGCACGACGAACAGCGCGCACTCGACGGTGTCAGCGACTGCCCGAAGCCGCTCGCGCGGCTAGGCGCGGTGACAGGTGCCCAGCGTGTGGCGGAGATTGCCGCGAGCGTGCGGCCTCCGAACCTCTACGAAACCTCGATCGAACTTCCGTTTCGGCTGATGTTGTCGCCCGCCCAAGACGCCGCGTGGCTCACGCCGCTCGGCGTGCCGATGGATGCGGATCTTAAGCGCGTAACGGGCCAAGTTCCCGGCTACAGCGCGCCAGTTCCGCTGTGGTTTGCTCAACTCGACGAGGCGCCGGGCTCGTCGAGCGTGCGCGCGATCTGGTCGCCCGATTTCCGGCCCGAGGCGCTGCTTGATCCCCAGCTTGGCGGTCCGCCCCATGGCCCGTGGGCGCCATGGGCGATGGCGCGGGAGGTCACTACACGCAATCCCTATCAACCCGACGAACCGGTCTATGCTCTGCCCGGACAAACACCCAAACCACCGACATTGCCACCCGAACGGTTCCACACCGGCATGGATGCGGGCGACCGTCATGAGTTAGTCGCGCTCAGCTCGCTGTACGGCCTCCCGGTGCGGGGGCGACGCAAAAAGGATGGTACGCTCACGGATGGCAGCCAGATCAACCCGCCGCCGGGGTTCAAGCTGCGGTACGCGGCAACAGAAGCGCTCGAAGACGGCAAGCCTGAAGACGATTACTCCGCGATCTATCGGCCGCAGCCGCTAGGGGTCGCCGAGCTGACTCTGACTGCGCTCGGCGGAAGCTTCGATGCCGATACAAACTTCGTCCCGCCGGCTTCAGCAAAAGTCGTACCGATTGATGACTGGGTAAAGAGCCATAAGCCCGGTAAGCCGTTGTTCGACGCCTTTTCAATCGAACGCTGGCGGCAGGACACCCGGCTCGGTCGCGATGTTCGTGTGGAGGTTATCTATAAGGGTTTCCTATTCCCTTGCGGACATCGCGCGTCGCTGGTCAAGCTAACAGAACGGCGCTTCATGGTCGGACCCGGTGGCATTGCGGCGGGTCCGGTTGCTTTTCTCGTGCAACGCTTCTTCCTGCGCGTCGGCACACCGATCAAAACCTACCCCGCGCTCGGCCAACCGAATGGGGGTCGGAGCTGGCCGGTCGAACGGCTGGAAATCCTCACACGTGTAACCCCCGACATCCTCGATCCTACCGATGCGACGCCGAGCGGGACAGACAGGTGGTACGAGGCGCCCAACGGCCGCATCTATTTGCGTGTAAACGATGGCGATCCGCAGGTCCTGCCGGGTCTCGTGTTCTGGCCAAGGGTGCGCGCTCGCAATGGCGGGGAAGTGAATTTCGAGCTGGAGATTGACGCGCGCGGCACGCGCACCCGCCTTCCTCTGATTTTCGTCGATAACACGGCGGCCAACGATGAACCCACCATGAGGGCTCTGACGCGGGGCTACAATCAGCGAACAGACGCGATCGATAAAAACCAACCTGACCCGCGTCGCATCCTGCAACTCGGCGGCGGCAAGCGCCGATACGCGCCCGAAAAGGAGCCCGACGCAACCAGCTTCGAGACGCGGCAGTGGGTGATCGAATCGGAAGGCCGAGAAAAAGCGATTCCCAACATCTTGGACGACGACAGGCGTATTCGCTTCGACAACACTAACTTTGATTTCGGCGCGCTGCTGCAGGGCGTGGACCAGCCACCGTTCTATCCCGTCATGGCAGAGGCTGCGGTGCGCATCGCGCAGGTCGATCGAATGGTAGGTCGCGCGACCGGAGAGATCGGAGTTTTCTTCGACTCCGAGTACCGGGCGTTCGGGTTTCCGCAGGATGAGAGACTCGCAAGCAAGCCGCGTGGCGGCAAAAGAGAAACGACGGCGAAGACCGACGTCTACCTAGATTTCATTTCGGAAGTCGCGCTTGATCCCGGTTCGTCGGGCGACCGCACGGGCGGGGCGGTACGTCCCAATACGAAGCTGGTCGCGATGTCGCGCAGCAGGGGGCCGGTCGGCAACAACAACTATCATTCTTCGTTGAAGGCTCTGGCGCGCTCCGACCTGCCGGCATCGACCGGCCTTGACGATCCGAATCCGACCACAATTTTCAGCGACGCGAGTGTGCTTGGGGTCATCAAGCTGAAAGACGCCATCCAATTTATCGGCAATGGTCTGGCGAGTGCGCCGCAGTTCAAGGAGGCGACCCAGTATACGTCGACGCTTCTCGCCGATCTCAAACAAGTCGCCAACGCCGATGCCGGCGCGGCCGTCGCCAAGGTTCGCGACCGATTGCTGATCCCGATGCGGGAAGCGCTGCTGACGCTGGCGAGGCAGTTCTTCTTCGCGATTAAACCGGACGCCAAGGAATCCGACTTCACCGAAAGCGCCGCGCTCGAGCGGATCGAGCGACTCTATCCGGACGTCGGTAAATCCTACCGCGAATTGGCGGACGCGCTCGATGCTGCAATTTCCTCAAGTGCGACGGTGCGCGACGTCGAGGCACTGCTTGCATCCTTCGCCACCATCTACGGTGCGGGGCGTCGCTTCCTCGCCGCGATCGAGCGCGTCGCAAACGACCCGCTCGCACCGGTTCACGAAGCTCTGCGCGATGCATTCAACAAGCTGGTCACCGACATCATTGTCCAGACAGCAGCCCTGCTTGAGTCCGCCGTTCCCGGTCTTCAGGACTTTCAGACCAAGCTGCACGACAATCTCGCATCTCTGTTTTCGCATCCGGATTTCATGGCGTGGCGCCACCTTGTGCTGGCCTTGCCTGGTGCCCATGCTATCGCGTCCACCTTTCCCGGCCAGGTGGATGCAGTCGACAAGAAGGTTCAAGAGATCCTCTCGAAAGCCGCATCGGACTCCAATTTCCTCGGACTGTTGCTGACCAAGAATGGCGACCAAGCAGCGAGCGCAATCGGCAAGGCCTTCGCAGACGAACTCAAGACAGAAATCGCCGGCGCCACCGGAGATTTCCAGAAGGCGCTGCAGGCCGCTGCCGACGACTGGACAGTTGCAGTCGGCAACGAAGCCGACCGGGAAGCCAAACGAATCAAAGGCCTCTTGTACGACGCGGCCTCGAAGCAGGTGCGCGACCTGCTCGCAGCCGGGCAAACTCTCGTTGGCCATACCGAGCTGAGCATCCGAACCGTCATCGGCGATCTCGTATCTACTGCGGCGGCGGCCTTGAAGTTGATCCAACCACTAGTGGACTATGGCTTGACCAACGCCGTCCAACTATGCGGACAACTCGCTGGAATCATCAAATCCGTGGCTGACGCAATCAACCTTCCGGCCCCGGATGGCGTCAACAAAGCGCGCGACGACATGGGCAAGGCTTTTGCCGAAGTCGTGAAGGCGTTCGAGAAGATTAGCCTCGATTCGCAGCCAGTGAAAGATGTAGCCAGGACTCTCGACGAGGGCGCCGCTGCGTTTGTCAAGGTGCGCGATGCGCTCCGGCGAGCCCTGGACCAACTCGTTCAGCTGCAGAACGACGTCTGCAGCGCGACTCCCGGGCGCCTTCCGCTGGACGCTTTTGCGGCGCTGGGGCGAATGCGCAACACTCTGCTGTCTGCGCTGAACAACTTCATAATTGTGCTCGGCAGTCCACAGTTCCTCCCCGCCATAGCCCACGAGAGCGGACGTGCCGCGAGCGATATCAAATCACTGCTGGCAAAGATTACTGGAACGGGCGGCGATTACGACAAAGCGCGCACCGCCGTCGTTGAGGCGGCGAAAGCTGCTGCGACCGTGTCCGTCGCCCTTTGTGGGTTGGCTCGCGATGCAACCGCGTTGCGCGACACTGGCGCTGCCGGGCCGCTGAAGAAGGTAAGGGACGATCTGGCGTCGCTTGGAAACCCTAAGCTCAACGATATCATCGCAATTATCGACGGCGCAAGAAACGATGCGATTTCCCTGAAGGCAGACATAAAGACCGCCATCGACACGCTAAACCAGAAGGTATCGGACGCAGTCACGCCCGACGGTGCCCAGAAATATCTGGACGAGCTACTTACCGTTGTCTTTAACGCATCGGCTACCATAGACTCGATCCAGTCGAAAATCGTCCAGAAGTTGGAGCAACGAGTCCTTGAGGAAGTCGGCGTATTCGTCGTCGCTGGCGAGCCGTACCTCAAACAAATGGTCTTGATCGCTTTCCAAGGCCTTAGTCCTGTCTTCAGCTTTCTAAGCGGTGTGCAGGGAAAACTGGTCGACGCGCGCGACAAAGTCTGGAGTGCCCTTGGCGGGACCAACAGCGACAAGGCCGACGGCAATATTGGCGATGACCTGAGCGGACTTACCTTCGCAAAGGTTCGTGCTCTACTGCTAGTCGCATGTCCTAAGCCTTCACAGGTGCCTCTGCCGCGACCGGGGCTCAATTGTCCGGCGGGACCGAATCCAACCGACGATTTTTTGGCTGCCGAAAAGCTGCAGCTTGACGATCTGGCGGCGAGATTCGCCTCGAATGATCCGACGAAATTTGACCCGGCGACCCTTCAAGCCTTCTCCAAGCTGTTCGAGGCCTGGAGCGCTAATCAGGGATCGACACAGATTCTGGCTCAACAGCTCGCCAATGCGGCAACTGCCGTGCTTAGCGGCGATCTCAAGCGTATCGTGGACCTCGAAGGCGCGAGACGCCGCATCGAGGAGAAGATCAAGGAGTTGGTGCCGGCGAAGGTCGTGCTCAATTATGACATGCAGGCCGATCTCAAGGAGTTTCCGCCGGTCTTCCGGCCGGAGCCAGGTAGTCAGATCACGCTCTCCGCAGGCGCCGTATACGATCTCCTCGACCTCACCGTTCCGCCCCGCTTCACCGCAAGCTGCCGGCTCGATCCGTTCGACATCAACCTGTTCGACGTCGTGACTCTAATTTTCGACGGCGCACAGTTCGTCAACGAAAGCGGCAAGGGCTCGGACTTCAACATCGTATATAAGGATTTCGAGCTCGGCCCCAACGCTGCGTTCCTCAAGCCGCTACAGGCTCTGATGAACCCGGGTGGCAGTGGACCCTACGTGCGGGCGAGCCGCGAAGTTCCCGGAATAGAGGCCGGCTACAGCCTCGACCTTGGCATCATCTCGATCGGCACGGTGTCTTTTGCCAACGTGTCCATCAATGCGGCGTGCGTGCTACCATTCAATGGAGCACGCGCGACGTTCGTCGCTTCGATCGGACGCGAGGACCGCCCTGTTCTTCTCTCGATCGCGCCCTATGTCGGCGGCGGATTCCTTGCTCTGTACGCGGATGCCCAGAGGCTCTTGGGATTTGCTGCCTCCTTCGAGTTCGGAGGTGGTGGCGCCTTCAAATACGGGCCGCTCAGCGGACAAGGTCGCATTTCCACCGGCATCTACCTACGCAAACTCACGCGGTCAGATGACACTGACGATTGCGTGATCGAGGGCTTTTTCTACGCCGGCGGCGAGGCGCAGATCGCTTGCTTCGCGATCAGTGCCTGCCTCGTGGTACGCATATCGCATCGGTCCGGCGGCAGTATGCAGGGCTCCGCGGTCTTCACCTTTGCTTTCTCGATGGGCTTCGCCAAGCTCCGCTACCAGGTCGGCGTGCAAAAGAGCATGGGCCAGGGCTTTTCGGGCAGCAGGGCGGCACGCATCCTAGAAGATCTGCGTATTGCCGGGAAGGAGAGCCCCACGCCCACTCCGATCGTGAGCTGCCACGCACAGGCGCTGCAGGACGATTGGGTGAAGTACCAGACCTACTTCGCCACCGACATCAACGGGTTCGCCGCATGATCGTGAAAGTACCAGTTTCCATCGCGGCGCATGTCGTCGCGGCGGGCATCTACGGCGACCGGGCCCGCCTCACGCTATCGCTTGCACCTGTATTCAATGAGCAGAATACGCAATACGACCTCGCGGACTGGCCTAATTCCGTCGAAAAACTATTGGCCAGCAGTGAGGGTTTCGAGGTCATTGCGCTCGGGAAAGACCAAAGCTGGCGCACCCAAGGCTTATTCGCTGCAGGCAATATCAAAAAGATTGCGAAGAAGGATTTGCACCGGATCGGCTCCGCGGGAGAGGCTGCAGCAATCACCGCTTACTGGCGCTCCGTGATGAGCGACGATGACGGATTCGGTTTCCTGGCTAAGGCCCTCGATCCGAGGTTCGACTCGCAACTAAGAGATCCACTCGATGCGGCACTTCGAGACCCGGAGAAAGCCGGGCCTTACAAGACGCCCGATATTCACGGCACTTCCCGCGACAAGATCGTGAAAGAGCTGACGCTCGAACGCGCTGCCTATTTTGCAGCCGGTCTGAGACGCGAAGCGATCGATACAAGACCGAAGCCCAAGCCCTCGGACTCGCTGAGTTTCCGGATCAAAGACTGGAAAACGAATCGTATTGGACCGTGGCCGAGCGATGTGCCGCTAAGGGACTCGCTTGTGGCCGCCTTGTCCGAAGATGACCAGGCTTATCTGCGGCTCCAGGACAGCCGCACTCGCGCCGATAACTTTGCAGCTGCCCGCAGAATCTATCAGGACACCGGCAAAACTCCGAAAGAGGCGATCGACGCCTTGACCGCGGCGCACCCGTGGTTGTTGGACCGGACGCCGTTAGACGCAACGCTGTATTTCAGTGACCCACGCAACTTCACCGACACCGGCAAGGAGCATACGCGTGCAATCATGACCGAAGCCGCGGCCGCGTACCGCCTGGCGTCGCGAACGCCCACCTTTGACGGCAAGGACGTATCGCCGCCGGCCGACGATCCGCGCATCGAATTCGCAAGGCGACGCCTGTTTACCCTGCAAGGCAATCCATCCCTGGGGCGGCTGTTCCGCTTCGCGGTCGACTTCGATTGTCCGGTAAAGGCGCTGAAGGATGCCACAGACGGTGCCTTCCTCTATCCGGAGAAAGTGCTTGACCGCGATCCCGCGGGTCCGGACGACCTGCCGGGGCCAGCAGAGCAAAATGCCCGTTTCCTGCTTCTCAGACTGGCGACAACGGACGACGGTTCGCGGCTGTGGAGCTCCGCCAAGCTCCGTCTGCCCGGCAAGGAAACGAAGAGCATGGCCGGGCATTTCCTGCCGTGTGCGCGCGAAGAGATCGATGCTCGCGTTGTGAAAAACGACTCTGACGGACGTGAGCTTGCCGTCTTCGGCCAGATAGACGGGATCGTCGATCTCGGACAGCATGTACTTTTTGAGCAGCGCTATCAAATCATCTCGCTCGATCCGATCATGGGAATGGCGGCCGACGACGCGAAAGAAAAGCGCCGCGCAGAAGACAGCAACACTCTGGCCAAATATTCCACAACCTTGCTGCCGCGGGTTCGTGACGAGTTGGCGGACAACAGACAAGGCACGCAACGTGGCGGCGGCCTGGCTCTCGCCGATCGTTGGCGTCAACTGTACGGCATTGAGCGTCACCTCGATTCGCGGGACCAGCGCAGCCAATACGATCCGAACGTGAAGCGCGAAAACTCCAAAGATATCGTGTTGGACGCTTCGGACCTGACGGTCGGGTACAAGCTCGACGTCGGCGTTCGGGGAAAAGGAGGGCGAAATCGCTGGCACACTCTGATGCATCGCAAGGTCGAATATACCCCGACCAAGAGCGTTCCGGCGAAGCTGAGTGAAAAGCTCAACGACTACATCACAAAGCTTTACCCAAATTCCGCCGCGCGCCTCGATGCTGATGACGGCCAGTTGCAGGCACCAGCGGCGCTACGGGACTGGTTGCCGGAGGGAGGTGAACGCAAACACACAAGCGCGTTCATGGAAGAGGTGATCGGCGCATGGCGTGGCGACCCGCTCGGCTTGGCGTGCGGGGTCGAAAGCCACCCGCTCAGCACGAACGATCTGCGTATCGACATCAGCTACGATCTGCCGACGGAGCCGGCAGCCACCCCGCCGCCACTGCGCTTTGGCTGGCGCTACCATTTCGGCCTGCGGGCGTTTTTTGCCGGCGGCGTATCGCTACCGCTCAACCGAGCACTCGGACATTACGAAAAGAGTCGCACGGGCCAACTCGTGCTGCCAGTGGCGGGCGATTACGGAACCGCTTTCCTCAGACACGAGCGCATTGAGGCGCCGGTCATGACGATTCCAGATTGGATGTTCGGGGCGTTGAAACGCGAGACGAACTATACCCGCGTCGCGCTGAAGGGCCGCTTTCCTGTTCCTCAAGCTGGCCGCATGATGGTGCGCAGCCTCAATGATCCCACCAATCGTCGCATTGCGGATATATCTGGTGACCAGAGCAGCTTACCCGGCATCGGCTTCGATCGGCGCGTGCTCATGGCACCGCCCGTTCCCCTCGAATTTGCTGCCTTGCATGACGCGTTCCGCGGCAAAAGCGGCGAGTACATCGAGCGGAAGGTCAAAATGTGTGAGCCCAGAGCGCTGCAGGGCGACAGACCGAATCCGAACGATTATGAGACCAGCACAGTCGACGGAGAGGAGGAGAAGCCAGAGTTCATGCCAGTGCCTGACCCTGCAAACCCGGGCAGAGCCATCTGGAAGAAGGTGCGGGTTGCGTGGCGGCCTCACATAATCGAATCGCGGCCGCGTGGCGGTTTGAAGGGCGTCGATCACCGAGCTGCCTGGGGCGGATTTCCAGTTTATCGGGCAAAAGCCTCGGCAGGTCTCACCAAGCCGAAGGAAAAAGCTCCGGTGATGAGGCCCGCTGCAATTACCGATGAGGGCGAAATCCTTTACCGCGTCAAGGGCGATGGCGAAGTTGTTTTCAAAGGTCAACCGAACGAACGGAAGGTTTTCTGGAGCGCCGTCGGCGTATTCGAGAACGAGGATGGACAGAGCGACCGATCTGGCGTCGCAGTGTTCAGGCCGTTGCCGACTGACAGAGACAAGGAGGTCGAGCGTCAGCCGTACTATCCAGATCCAGCAGCGGTGACGCTTGTCATCGACGTCGCGGTCCGCGGCACCGGTTTCGACGGCGATGGCGCCCAACGGCACGCGGTAAAATCCCTGCCCTTATACACAACAGATGAGCTCAAAGGTCCCGCGCCTCCGGACTATCCTGACGCCGTCCCGGTCGTACTCGACCTTGTGCGCGGCGACGGCAAGGGCGAATTGATCAAATTCAATGGAAAGACTGACTACGGTAATATCCCCAATACGCCGCCATCCGGCCGCCCGATAGCGGCAGCCCACGTGACGGTGACGCTCGCGCCAGGTGAAGAGGCTCGCATCCGCTGTTGGTGCGTCCCGAGCGCAATCTTTCTCACCCACATGTGGGGTGCCAACGAGTCGCTTGTAGCCCTCGCGGTCGCGAGAGGGTTTGTTGAGACTATGACGAGGAAAGCCGTTACCGAGGCGGGCATTACGGCTCTCTCTTACTCCGTTGACGATGTTTTCGAGACCGGGCTGAAACGGCTAACCACAATCGATCTGGGCGCCAAAAAGAATAATGGCAAATCCGACGGCAAGATCACTTTCGCGGGACTACCGATGCCGGCCTCTGAGCGAATGCTTACGCTAGCAGATGAAATCCGCAAGCGTATGCTCCAGGAGCCGATGCCGTTGGTCGCGGCCGTCACCGAGATCGAAGCGGTGCACGCGGTGGACCTGCCGAAGCAAGTACCCAACGCGGTGGCGGGTCGGAAGTGGCAGCTGCTGCGCGTAACGGGCAAGACGAACAATACCGAAAACATCGACCATCTGCTGAAGCCGGAAAAAGAGTGCGAGCCGGTCCTCGGGGCTCTGTGCAAATCCGACCATTGGACGCTAGAAAACCAGATGGCGGATGCGGTGGACGTTCTGATCGACGGGTCGATCACCGTGCACGGCGCAACAACTGGGGCGGTCGAGATTCGCGCGAGCGGCGCGGCCGCCGCTCGCGGGCGCTTCGACGACGTGGAGCGTGGGCGCACGCGCGATGACCGTGCTCGCGGTCTCTGGCCGAAACCGGATGCACAGCAGCCGATGAAGGCCAAGCGGCTCTTCGGGTTCGAGCCAGCCGAGGACGGCTCCGTTAGCTTCGAGCCCGAATCGATCACACTGCTGCGGATTGAAGGATTCGCCCCGGGTCCGAACACGGCTTCGCCTGGCGAGGTTCGGCTCGACCTGCTCGATCTGCAGCGCCAAGCGAAAGCGCTCGAGCCCGGGCCCGGACAAGAGATAAAGGCGCACGATCCTCCGTTGCGGGCCTTCCGCCCAACCGCTTTCCCTGACACGCGGGCGCGCTGGATTGAGCTTTCCGCCGTCGCCATCTCGCGACATGCGGGCGCGCTCCGGACGCGCTACGACGAGCTTCCTGAGGTGCTCACGAAACCCGGGCCCCAGCAACCGGGAGCGACAGAGGCAGAGAAAAAGGAGGTTACGATAGCGGTGATGGACCGGCGCTGGCTGCCGGCGACGCGGCGGCCAGCGCGTGTCGTGTCGCTGAGCCCGATTCCGGCGTTCGCATGGAATGACAACGTGCCGACGCCTGCGAACGCCAAGTTGTCGCCGGTATTTGTGAGCCGCGCAATGCGGGTGCGCGTGCGCGCGAAACGCGCGTGGCTCTCTGCCGGTGAGGGCGAACGGCTTGGCGTAGTGATCTGGCCGCCCAATCTGTTCGCTAAGGACGTGGGTAACTTGCGCCACGACATCGTCAGGCCGCTGCCCGATGATCGCAACGAGATCAACCTGCGGACCTTGCCGGACGATGGAAGCAAGATTGCGGAACTGCAGGACGCGGACCTTGGTCCCGGTGGCGGTTGGGTGACCCGCTGGGGGGCAGATCCCATCCGCTCCTACAGCGGACTCCAGGGCTGGCTGCTGTCCAAGGAGAATTTCCCTGGGGTGAGCGAGGACGCCGTATTCACGGACGCGCCGGAGAAGCACCCGAAGGGGCCGGTCCTAGTCAAAAACGTGCTCATGCCAGTGCCAGCTGACGCTGATGCCGCGGAACTGAGAGCGGCACAACCGCCCGGCGGGTTCATGGCAGTCTCGCTCATCACCTATGCGCCGCGCTTCGATGTCGATCAGGAGACCTGGTACTTCGATCTCGAACTCAATCCTTGCGGTGCGGTGTACCCATTCGTGCGGCTCGGGTTGGTGCGTTTCCAGCCGAACGCACCGCGGGCACTGCAGGTATCCGAGCCGATCGTTGAGTGGGCGCAGATCATGCCTGCGCGCAAGCTCAACGCTACCGCGCGATATGTGGATCCCGAGCGAAAGCGGATCGAGATTACCGCCGTAGTCGAGGGCGTCTCGTCGGGAGCCGATGACAACCAGGGGCATCCGGAATCATCGGCCGCTCAGGCACCGAGGATGTACTTTAGTTTGATCCGCCGTCGCTTGCCGCGAGACGACGAATTGCCTGACTCCGAAGTCGTGTACGACGGACCTCGTGCCACGGACGCTGGCTGCAGTTCGGCGTGTATGACTTGGACAACTGCATTTCAGATCCACACTGACGAATACCAAAACCACAACTGGTCGGTGTTCGCTGAAGAAGTAGACCGACTGCGGCCCGCGACCTACTCCGACGAACCGCGCTACGAGACTTTCAAGGATCGCAATTTCGCGGATACTGGGCCGCGGTTCACCGCTCGCCTTGGTCTGGACAATTTGAAGATCACCTAGGTCAGACAACAAGTGGATCAATACAAAAGCGCCGTGGATAGTGGATAACAGTCGCAAATGTTAGGAGGAGGAAAATGAGTTTCCGTCTACCCGCCTTTATCGCTGCTATCGTTGTTCTAGCGAACCTGCCGCTGAAGGCTAGTGCCGCCGACTGGATGCTTAGGGTGCAGACGACATCACGCGTCTGTCACGTTCAACTCAAGACGGCAGCTCCGCTTGGAGAAGATTTCAAAGGTCCGTTTTCTTCCCGCAAGGAGGCGTGCCAGGAGGCTGCGAACCAATACGACGATAGTGCGTCCGACCAGTCGAAATGCTGGACATACGGTGGTGGGACCGTCAGTGGATGCAGGGCCGATGGCATCACGCTCCCGCCGACGAGATCAAGACGCAAACGTTCAGGCTGAATGCAAATCCGGATCTGCCAACGTAATCGCGGTCCAGATTGCATCTGCACGATCAGGGAGGAGCTGGCCCGGCCGTCGGAAAAGTATCAGCTAGCGCTGACGTATCTACTTGCCAGCTTCAATTACTGAGCAGACGTTACACGGAGAACAGAGATGCGCCCCGATGCCAAAAATGTCGACCGGCTCGCGATGATAGCGGTCGAGGAAGCACTCCATGCATTGAGAAACGCGGTGCCTCTTCGCGAAGGCATGTTCGCCAAATCAGATGCGCTGCTGGAATGGATCGAACGAAATTTGAGCCTATCGAACCGCGCCAAGCTAAGATCGATCGAATTTAAGCCAACCCGACGGCGAATTCGCTTAGGAAGGGATAATTTTCTCGTTGAGTTGAGTGGCATTCAAAGGGAGAGCTACGAGGCGTACGAAACAGTCGGCGAAGTAACCTATGCCGTCGAATTGCACATAGATGGAACGAATGTTCGTGTTGTCTCCTTTGAAGTACATTTCATAAACACGACGCCTGAAGGCGAGATCGGCGACTCGTCAGAACGACCGTTCAGACTTCCGTTTGACGTGAGTTGGACTTGGGATGGTGACAAAGCGGCGAAATATTCTGCCGATTATGCCATGAGTCCAAATAGCGCCTATAGGACCTATGACGTGGATTGCACCAACTTTGCATCCCAATGCTTAACAGCTGGAGGGAAGACAGAAATCGGCAGCGTGATCGATCGGAAGAAGGATGAGGTTTGGTTCTATGGGAGTTTTGAAATCACCACCAGCTACACTTGGGCGGCAGCTCAGAATCTTTTTCAGCATCTTACAAACTATACCGACACAACGACCGAAGCGGATCACCTGAGTCTTCGCCCGGGCGATCTAATTATCATGGAACCAAAGCCCGGCCATGAATGGCACGCTATGATTGTAACGGAAAGAACTGATGACGATGCGTTGATGAGCTACCATACAAACAACACGCTAAGACGTTCGTTTATTCAGATCTTAAACAACAGCATCGCTGCCAAGCAGTTTTGGTACTTGAGAATTGGAACTAGCTACAAAGCTAACGTTGTGTGACCGATTGGTCGAGAAGGCGCTGCGAAACGCGCTGGACGCGACCGTTAGATTCGAGGCGCAGACAGGGCGCTCGACTAAAGGCGCATATTCGCATTGCATCCCTTCCGGTCCATCAAACCGCGTCTTTCCAACGCCGACTGAAGAGCGTCCGTACTAATTTAGGCCAACGCGAACCAGTCTCGTTGCCTGCCCGAGCCGCAGACCGCCAATCTGCGGCGCGCAAGTGCATGTCCCGCTTTGGTCACTTCCCAGGGAATCTCGCCGAGCTCGATGGCTACCTCCTCGGCGCTACGCAATTCGCGTCTGCGGAGAGCTCCAAGAACGCGACGTTCGAGCGCTTCGGCATCATAGCTCGGCTCGACGTTGCCCTCTTCGAAGCGATCGCACCAGAGAACGTGACCGCGCCAGACTATGAAATGGCTTCCGCACCCTCCGTCGCGCGAGACCGATGGATACAGAGTCGCCTTCCCGGCGCGCATGTCGAGCTTCCATGCCTTTCCAGTGCGCGGATCGAGGTTGACGACCAGGGTTTCACCGCAGCCGTCCGGGCAGCGCATCAACACGGATCGGAGGGCGCCGCGACGCACGAGAACCACGTCGCCGGGCTTCTCGAGCAGGCCCTCGCCCTCGTCGCGGTACTCCGCTTCGCCGCGCAATCGTATCCACCTCGCGGGACCTGTCATGTGGTCGCCCTCGTTCTAAGATGCTCAGCAAGCCGCGCGGCAACGACATAACCCTTCGTGCGCCGATAGCGGTCGGCGGCGGGTCCATCGTCCCACTGGCATCGTCGAAGGAGCTGCACGGCGACGGCGACCTGATACTCGGTTGGGCACGATTGCGTTGCCATTCCCAACCGCCTGAGTTGCCGCACGACCGTGGACATCCAACAGTACGGGGCGGTCGGCTCGCAAGGGCCTGGGGCATGGATGAAACTAGACGGCGCATAGAGGCGATCTATTTCGGACCACCAAACCAGATCTTCGTACTGCTCTCGATTGCATTCTGGAGGCAGCTCGAAGGCGAACCACGTCTCAAGAGCCGCGAGGTCTGCGGTGAGCGGAGCCTGCCGCAGCACCGAGGCCAGGTCGATGAGAATCGCCTGTTCGTTCTTCACGCGCACGTTTTCGCCATGCAGGTCGCCGTGGGCCGGGGCCAAGCGATAATGTTGCCGAAGGGCTGTCAGTTGCTTCCATACTTCATCTGGGCCGATGGAAATTCCATATCGCTGGGCGGCTTCGGGGTATAAGGGCCGGATGTCTTGCGGCCGACACATTTCGGCGTCGTACATTGCATCAGCCACCGAGCCCTCGATCAGGCCTCTGGCATAGGCTTGGTCCCGCCAGCATCCGAGCGTCTCGTCGAAGAGCGAGGTGACCGCCCGTGCCGCGAGGTTGCGGCGAGCTAGATCCCACAATGATTCCGATCGATCGACGAAGTTGCCGACCAACAAGCTCCGTTCCGTTCCCCGAATGATCTGGTGAACGTTCGGCCTGAGGCCGAATGGAATGAACCTGTCGGCGAAATCGAGATAGTTCCGGTACTCTCGCTCAATCTTGTCGCGTCTATCCAGTTTCGCGAAGGCCGGCTGCGGCCATAGTCCGGCATTCGACCCCTCCACGATCATGTGCACGGCAAATACACGCGCACCGGAGCGTCCGCCCGTCAGTTCGTCAAGTGTGATGCGGCTGCAGTGCGCGAAGGCGCGTTGCAACAGCGTCGTGTCCGCTTCGCTCACCGGCTCGCGGTTCTTGGCAGGTTCGACAATCAAATTGGCGCGCGGTTTCGGGCCTGCGTTGTGCCGCGCTGTTCCTTCCGCTAGCGCGTGCGCCGGTGGATTGGTCCGGGCGACTATATTTGGAATCTTGAGGATCTCGCCGGCCACTGCCTGCAGCCGCCCCATTGCCGCATCGTTTTCCGTCACGAGATCCACCCTAGCCCCATAGTCCACAAGGGTCCTTACGTGACGCCTGGCCGTCGAGACGACCGCATCGGGGACATCGGCGCCGAACCAGAAAACAGCGGCGCACGCGTTGGAGGCGTCGACGAGTTGCGCACAGCCGCAATGGCGGACGATCAGATTTCGGTTCTCGAACTCACGTTGCATTTCCTCGGTCGGCGGAGCGCCGAACCAGAGCACCTCGCGCCGTACGTCAATCATGAGGCACCGGTGGCCGGACCGGAAGAGGCCACGAATGGCCCCTCGCAAGCGCACCGTTTCGAGAACAAACGATGCACCCCGGCACTATCCGGGCGGTGGTCGGGCGTACGGTGCCGCGGATCCCGTCGTAAAGTTGGAAACGGGCCTGACCGGGCACGGGCGTCACGGCGGCCATGAACATCGTCGCGGCCAAGGACGCCACCGTCGAATTGATTGACATGACCGCGGGCTGCGGTTCATGGGCACCTACTAGATAGGGATCCGAGGCCCGTTGCTCCGAACTCATCATTTCGCGTCGGATCTGATTGGCGTCGAGTGCTGCCGTGCACGTCAGACACGGCAATTCCGGAGCGAGCATCTGTACGCGACCGGTGATGTGGGTGACCACGCCGTCGCGCACCGTGATGCTTGTTCCCATGTCGATAGTCGGCACGAGGTGCTGGTAGGCGAGCTGGCAGACGACGGCTCTGCTCGCATGCGAATCGGTGCACAGAAAGATGAAGTCGAGGCCCGCCAGCTCGGCCGCGCTGCTCTGATCGACCACGTCGGCTTTCACGCCGCGTACCCGGGCCGTGGGCAAGCATGCGCGAATTTCCCTCTCCGCGATATCTATCTTGGCGGCGCCCACGTCGCCCGCGCTCGCGCCCGCCAGGCGGTTCAGGTTCGTGGTTTCGATAGAGTCGGGATCGATCAGGACGTAATTGCGGACTCCAAGCCGTGCCAATTGTTGGACCAGCACCGATCCCGTGCCGCCCAGGCCGATCACACCTACCTCCAGCGAGGAGATCGCGCGCTGCCCGTCGGCGCCGAAGGCACGAACCTGACGGTCGTACCGAACTTGAGCGGGGTCCGCGGCTCCGCCTTGCGACAGCAGGACCAGTCTTTCGCCGACCTCCCAGGTCGGCACCTCCTCGGTCGTGCCGATCCGGCGCGCGCGACAGCCGCCCTGCCCCAGCACCAGCGCCAGGTGATCGCCGGCCGACGCGCGACGCCGCAGGTAGTCGGCGAGCGCCACCTCGCCCTCGTCGTCAACCTCGGAGAAGTGCGGATGCCCCCGCTCGAAGGGATGCGTGTGCATGAGGACGACGCTGCGGCCCCGGGCGCGCGCGCGATTGGCGACGTCTACGATGAATGCAGGCCGCAGCGTGGCCGACGACTCGCCGCGATGCTCGTACGCCGATTCCGGCACGACCTCGACTTGGTCAACCACCCAGGTGCCGGTTCTCAAGTCATGGACCGTATAGGCTACCCCGCAGCTCTCAAGTGGGGCGGCCGCGAGCAGCTCGGCCGACGCCGTTTGATATGCCGGAGCGGAGAATCGCAGTCCGCTCATTGCAGCCGCCTTAGCCGGTCGGCGATGGTGTTCATCCAGCTCGACAGCGTGTCGCGATTCGGATTCCAGCCTTGGAGATGCCACGAGAACCAGAGACCGGATTCGGCCGTTTCTGGGATGGTGTTGTTGTTGCCCGAGTTGGAGGGCATACGCCCGCCCTCTAGCAGCAGGTCATCGTCCGCCCAGAAGCAGTCGGGAGCGGCGAAGGGGTAGCCGGCCGGGACCAGGAAGCGGATCGAGGTGGAGGTCTTGCTCCAGCCGGCGGGCAGCGGCACCGAACGGATGGTCACGAGTGTGGCGCCCCCCGGGAGAGGCTGCGTGCTCACTTCCGCGTAGCGCTGGCGCAGCTCGTCGATCTGCACTTCTGGAACGCCCATATCAGCCGAAGTTCGCTTTCGGCGCCGACGAAAAGCGCAGGGGACCCTTATCTTTGTCTAGCGAGACCAGTTCGTCATCCGCGATGATCCGGTCGGGGTCGTTCCCGTGGCCTTCGAGAACGAGGTCGTGCGATGGGTCCCAGTCCGTGACGCGCGCTTTGATCTGCAGTCCGGTCAACGCCGGCTGATCCGTCTCGTATTTCTTTCCGCCGACGAAGAAGAAATACGTTTCCTGGTGGCCACCGGCGGCGCCTTGTTTCTCGTTCATCTGATCCTTGTCCTTTGAGCCGCCTCCGGGGTCGGAGGACTTCCCTCCGGCCCCGGGATGTGCGAATCTGTGCAAATCACACGATGCAGGTTCCCGGTTCCCGTGTCAATACGTGTCATTCGCACATAGACTATGGATTCCTTCGAAAAACGGCTGGTTGAAGCAGTTAGGCGCAAACGTGAGGCTGAAGGACTCAGCATCCGGGCGCTTTCGTCCCTCGTCGGCGTCAGCTTCTCGACCCTGGCGCGCATCGAGCGCGGCGAGGGGCTTCCCGACAACAATTCCAAGATCAGGTTGCTGGAATGGCTGGGCCCGGACGGCGAGGAGGCTGGGCTCACCTTCGACAGGGTGGCCTTCGTGCACTTCCGCGCGGCTAAGAACGTGCGCTCGCCGACGGTCCACGCGCTCCTCCGCTCGGCGGATCTCATACGACGGAATTCGGGAGTTTCGTTCTCGGGCGAGTCTCCCGCCGCGTCCAACCAGGGCAACGAAGCGGTGACGCTTTCGAAGGAAGAGCTGGAGGAGACCGCGGACCGTTTTAGGAAGGACCTCGGCCTCTCTCAGCGGCAGCCGCTGGACTCCCTGAGGGTCGAAGTGGAAGGAATTCTTCTCTTCAAACTCACGGAGACGAAGTGCCTCGAACGTGCTCTCGTGAAGCATCTTTCGATCGACGCCTGCGACGAATGGTCGGCAATGAGCGTGCCGCTCAATCAAGCTGAGGACACGTGGGCCGTCCTTCTTAACGACTGCCACACCGTTGAGCGACAGCGGGTGACTCTGATGGAGGAGTATTGGCACATCCTGCTCGGGCATAAGCTGACGAAGATCGCGCGAGTGGCCGACGGGTACGGCCGCACGTACGACCAGTCCGAGGAGCACGACGCCTTCTATCTGGCGTCTGCCACGCTGCTTCCCCGGTCCGCCATGATCGAAGCGGTCTCGGATCGTGCGACGTCCGCCGATATCGCGCGGAAGTTCGCCACGTCTGCCGAGCTCGTCGACTATCGGCTGAAGAGGCTGGGGCTGTGGCGAGAGCACGTCGGCAAGAGAATCGCGCTTTCCTCCGACTGAGGAAGCTTCGGCCCTGAGGCGCTATTAGCCTTCGTGCCGTAGCTCGATACTGTTCACCGCCTTGCTGTTTCAGTTGGACGATGACGTCTCGGCAGCGAAGGCACGCGCCTCCAATTCAGCCCGCAAATCCGATCCGAGGATAGGCGAGCTGTTCCGTCACGTGCGCCAGGCAGTGAACATCCTGGAGGACCTCATAACCCACCAGGCCCCTACAGAAGTACCGCCGCCGAGGACTGAGGCGAAGCGGCCTCAAATGGAGCTTCCCGCACCAGCAATTCCGGACAAGCTTGCGTATTCCATCAGGAAGGTCATCAAACTGGCCCACGTGAGTCGGTCTATGTTGTACAGGGAGATCAGCGAGGCCCGGCTCCGCGCCGTGAAACGAGGCAATCGGACCCTTATCTTGGCGGCTGATCTGCTGGACTGGATCGCCAGGTGGCCGAAGTCTCGATAGGAGAATTCGGCTCCGTCGGTTGCGTTCGATGGCGCGGCACACCAACCTGCAGTAGACTTCCGCGCGGAGGAGCGCGTGCCGGGGTTCAATCACTACGCCGACCGCACCTGCGGATTGTGCGTGAACTACGGTCGCATGTCGCGCTCCGATCGGCGCGGTTGGTCTGCGACATGCACCGCCTCGAAGCAATAAATGTCCTGAAGCGCAAGTCGCGCCAGGTCGATCGCTGGGCTGCTGCGTCAATCCGAATGCGAGCTTCTCTGTCTGCCATGCCGCCAGACGGCGGCTGATGCGCTGGGGACGACAATCGCCAGCGCCGCAATCGACGACAGCTTATCGCGCCTCACGCTCGGACCGAAAACCGGTCGAATGCCGTCAGGACCTGCAAGCGCGGCTCCACTTCACCAAGGTAAATCTCGGCCTTGAGAAACGCGATTTCGTCGTCCAGCTTGCTTTCGTCGACGTCGAGGTACCATGATCTCGGTCTGCCATCGCTGCCGTCGCTCCAACGATAGCCGCGCCGCTTGAGCGCCTCTTTGAGCTCGAACGGCGATTGCTCGGCCCACACTCGCATCGTCTTTTTGCGGGCCTGCCCGAGCAAGACGCCAAGCGCCGGCGCGCCGGCGGCCGGCAGTTCGAAGGCGAGGTCCAGGCCGGTCGTCTCCACGTCCAGTAGGATGCCTGTCTTGCTGCTTCCACCGGTGATCGGGGCGGATGTCTCGCGGTGAACCAAGCGCCGAAGGACGCGGTAGTCGGCGGATTTGACCAACCTTTCGGCCATCGCGGCCAAAGTTAAATCAGCTTCGAGCATTCGATTCTTACCGCCCCACGCACACCCGCGCAGCGGGCTTGGCGACCGCCTTGAATCCATTCCGGATCAAAGCTCGAAATCCAGTTGTGGCTCCGTACCATTTCCGACCTGCAAAGAAGACAGTGCCCCCCAAAAGCCGAACCGGCGTCGGAAAAGGCATGTTATCCTGCAGCAGGCCGATGGCCAATTCGGCGAGGCTCGGCAAACTTCACTTTGAGCGTCACCGTTCGCCCACGCGTGCCGGCCGATTCGCAATGTCGCCAGACCTTGTCGATCAGCGGTTCAAGCTCGGTGATCATGGCCTCGGCTTCGGTAAGATCAATCGAGAATGTATTCTCCGCGCCGACGGATTGCCGGGTGCGGTTGGCTCGAACAGGCCGTTCGTCGACGCCGCGCGAAATCCAATAGTAGTAAGCGCCCGACTTACCGAAGTTCGCGTTCATGAACTGCAGCGCCTGGTTGCGTATGCCGAGACCGGTGAATACGCCCAAAGCGTTCATCTTAGCGCTCGTTGCGGGGCCTATCCCGTGGAATTTGCCTACAGGAAGCGTCTCAACAAAGGCCGGCCCCATCTCAGGCGAGATGACGAACTGACCATTGGGCTTGCGGTGATCGGAAGCGAGCTTCGCCAGAATTTTGTTGTAGGAGATGCCTGCCGAGGCATCGAGGCCGGTCTCCGCCTTGATCTTCTCGCGGATGCGCAAGGCGATGTCCCTGGCGAGCGGGATGCCTTGGCGATTTTCGGTGACGTCCAGATAGGCCTCGTCAAGAGACAGAGGTTCGATGATCGTCGTGTGCTCGGCGAAGATCTCGCGTATTTGTCGGCTGATCGCCCTGTAGACCTCGAAGCGCGGCTTGACGAAGATCAGGTCGGGACACTGTCGCTTCGCCGTCACGGACGGCATTGCAGAACGGACCCCAAATTTGCGGGCTTCGTAGCTCGCGGCTGCCACGACACCGCGCTCTGCCGAGCCGCCCACCGCGACCGGCTTTCCGCGCAGGTCCGGATTATCGCGCTGTTCCACGGACGCATAGAACGCATCCATGTCGATATGGATGATCTTGCGGTGAGGCGCGTTCGAGTCGCCTTGCTCTGAATCGGACCGGACCATCGCTAGATTATAGACGTTCGCGGTCGAGTCGTGCAGCGTCAGACGAATCCTTGGGCGGACACTCGGGGCAGGTATCACCGACCGAAACCAAGAGCTCTGTGATTGCATCTGTGGCTTTGTCGGGACCAACGCCTGCCGGCGGATCCCGACGAGCGATATCATAAGCGCGATCGCGGGCGTGCGGATCGGCGCGATCCTGCATCCAGCCGTGCTCCTCGCATTCGTGGATAGCGCCGGCTTCCTGCAGCACGGAGATCGCCCAGCCGTGCAGCGTCCGAATCGCCGGTCGTCTCTCCTTGATCATCAGCATCGAGATCTCTCCCGCCGGGACGAATCCTTGTGGCGCCCGGTTCGTTCCCGGCCGTTACCACAGGGCAGGGATTCGAAATCGCTGGAGCCGCCGCTTGTCCACGTGTTCCGCTGGCCTGTGTACAGCCGCGAACTCCAATTTGGCGGCAGCTTGCTGCGAATGGCCTCGCTCACGCGGCCAGTGCCGGGTCTTCCTTCTCACCGGTGGCGACGATCCGCAGCGCGCCGTCCGGGAGGGACCGCTGCAGCGACTTCGCCTCGTCCCAAGGGACGCGGAGCCAGACCTCGTACTCCTCGGCCCTCGTCAGGATCACGGGCATCGCCTTGGGATGGACGCGCTTGACCTCCGCGTTCGGCTCGCAGGTGAGGAATCCGAAGAGATCGGTGGTGATCTCGCCTTCCTTCGCCTTGCGCACACTGGTCCAATTGGTCCAGAGCCCGGCGAATGCGATCAGGGGCCGCGTCTCGTCCAGCGCGAACCAGACCGGCACTTTCTTTCCGTCGATCGTGTCGTACTCGGAAAACGACGTGAACGGCACCAGGCAGCGATGCTCCGGTCCGAGCCATCGCTTCCAGTGGGCGCTACTGACATTCCTGATGTTCGTCGTGCCGCCGTCCGGCTCCATCCGGAGCAATTCCTTGAAATCGACCGTCTTGCCCTTGGCCTGCAGCTTCTCCGCGCGCTTTTTGGTCGCGTCCATCAGCGCCCGCTGAGAGCTCGGCATGCCCCAGCGTGCCATGACGATCTCGCGTCCCTCGGCGCCGTGGCGCACGATCGGTGCGGGGTAGTCGGGAAAAATGCCTGGCATCGATGGCAGGTTGCCGACATTGCTGTTCAGCGCGCCGAATAGGCGACGGATCGCATCGACGTTTTTTGTCATCGAGTAGAGATTGCACACGATCAAGTCTCCGGAGCGGCCAGGCGGGGGCGCGACATCAGTTGCAGCAGCGTGGCAGACGGCCGACGGCCGGCCTTAGCACATTTGCTGCAGCGGAGCCGGCTGGCCAAATCGTGGATAAATGTGGTCGGCGGATGACGCAGCGCCGTCAGATCGACGTCCCGTTTCGTCTTGCAACGCGAGCATTCGATCTGGAGCGAGGCGAAGCCCCCGTTGATGGCCTGGTCGACCGTCGGCGATGGGTCGATGGGCCCGCCATCCGCCCACATGTGCTCGTTCCAGGATTCGCAGAGCAACTTGTCCGCCTGCCGGATGAGAGCTTCGCCTTTGCCCGGGCTTCGGCGGCCTGTCCTGCGAGGATCGTCGTCATCGCGCGTGCTCGGCCGAGCTCCTTGGTGAGCGCCTTGCGGTCTCCTCCGGAGAGGGCGTCGGATGATGCTTCGGTGCCATGGCAGCATCCATATCCCGCGGCGCCGGCGACTACTCGAAGGTAGGCCAACAGCCGTCTTCCTCATGGCGCCCGGTCCGCTGGGTGCAGGTATTGTCCAACAGCCGCTGTCCGACATCCTTTCCGGAGCTGATAGATGCCAGTTTTGGGATGCTTCCGGCAGAACTACCCCCTTTGCGTCATGAAGAACTGCCCACACCATCGCGATTATGATCTCGGTTGAAGGTTGTTTCCGCCGGTGGCGGGCCGAAGGGAGGCGGAGCCGACCGGAGGGCCGTCACCGGCGGTCGGCGTCTTGATGAGGCCGCTCTTGCGCTTGGCGCGGAGCCGATAGCTGTCGCCTCGGATCGTCAGCACGTGGCTGTGGTGCAGGAGCCGGTCGAGGATCGCGGTGGCGACCACGGGATCGGCGAACACTGTGCCCCATTCGGCAACGCTGCGGTTCGACGTGAGCAGGATGGCGCCGGTTTCGTAGCGCCGGCTGACCAGTTGGAAGAACAGATGCGCCGCGTCAGGTTCAAGCGGCAAGTAGTCGAGTTCGTCGACGATGAGCAGCTTTGGCTTCGACAGCGCGAGCAGTTTCTCGTCCAGGCGTCGCTCGCCGTGCGCATTGGCAAGGCCTGCGACCAGCGTCCTCGCAGTGGTGAACTGCACGGTGTATCCGGCCAGGATCGCCTCTCGCCCGAGAGCGATCGACAAGTGCGTCTTACCTACGCCTGGCGGGCCGAGCAGCAGCACGTTCTCTCCGTTGGCTATCCAACGTGATGCGGCCAGGTCGCGGATTTGCTTTGGGTCGATCGACGGCTGCGCTTCGAAGTCGAAGCCGCAAGCTCCTTCACGGCCGGGAAGTGCGCGAGCTTCAGCGCATCTCGATGCAGCGATGATCCTTGCGCGCGATCTCGCGCTCGCACAGCAGGATCAGCGTCTCATGCGCCGACAGGTTCGCGCGCGCCGCCTCGTCGAGCAGGCTGTCGAGCTGGTCGCGAATGCCGGAGAGCTGCAATCGCGCCAGCATGGCGTCTAGCGGATCGGTTGTTGCTTCAATTACCTTCTTTGCCCTGCCATCAGAAGCTTCCTCCGATCACGGCTTCGTATTCGGCAAGAGGACGCAACAACGAGGGCGGTGGAGACGATCCCGGTACCGTTGCCGCAGCAATCTCCGGCCGGCGGACCGCGCCGTTGCGACCAGCAACACCATCGAGATGGGCAAAGTCGATGATCCGCAGCCGGCGACCCTCCGATAGCTTGTGCACTGTTATCTGGTGCAATCCATGGCGGATCCGCACTTCGCCGGCCGCGATCGTTACCGCCACGCGCTCGCCAATCAGGCGCCACGGTACCGAGTAGCTGTTCGTGTCGATCTCGACGGCGCAATCATTGCCGACGACGCGGGTCAGTTCACGCAAGGATCCGAACGAAGGCTGCCCGCCGAGCGGCTTCAACCGATGTATCTCGTCGCGCGCGAAGCGGATGATCGGCGCCTCTCCGGTCGTGCCGTGGATACGAACGTTTGCAACCTCACGCTCCCACCTGTCGAGGTGCGCCTCGAATGCTTCCCAGCTTGGGAAGGAATGACCGGCGATTGCGTTCTTCTTCACGTAGCCGACGCCGTTCTCGGTCTTGCCTTTCGTGCGCGCCCGATATCAGGCACGACTATCGTTACGCTGTCCGTCCATCGGACTGCTGCAATCACCTCAATATCTCGACTGCAAAGTGGGCATGATGAAGCTCCAAAAAAACCGCTGCCGGATTTCTCCGGCAGCGGCTCAAGTCTTGGGAGAAAGCAGACGAACCGGTCTGCCAGCGGAGCCAAGAGATCAGAACGGAATTCTGGCCGTCGGTCGCTATTATTCAAATGATGTGGGATTGGTCACGGCGCACGACCTCAGCATCCGGGTAATTTTGGGTAAACCGACCGTTAGGCGCAGCTGTCTTCCAGGTCTGACGCGACAGTTACCTTCCCACGGCTCTAGAAACGCGATGTTTGCGGAGTCGCACGGGCACGATTCACTTAACAGGTGGCCGCTGGCACGCTGGCACTACCGGCCCGCGCGGCTGTGAAAGAGCAACCGATACTTCGTCAGCACAATACGCGGGCGAGCTCATTTCCTAATCCAAAGGTTTCTCGCGGCAAATGCGTGCTTCCACAGGAACGGGCGATGTTTCGGAGAGAGATACCAACGGGTCCGACAGCTCAATTCGATTTCCGAAGCCACTCCCGGACTCGCATGCGCGCGCCGCTGCAACATGTGCGCGAGCTCCCTCTCACAGATCGGAATTTTCTGAGACATCGGGCCGGCAACAAGTTGGATAGGCATTCGACTGATGCATCTCGAAACGGAGCTCTCGGCGCGCCATTTCGCTTCTAACCGCCATCAGCAAGCCTAACGGGCGATGTCGACCGACCGCACCTTTTCCCAACAGCTCAAGTGATCCGGCCGACGATCCTGCTCTCGCCACAACACGCGTTTAGATGGCGCGGAGGGAAATTGTCGGTCCATATCGCCACGACAGTGCTCCGCTATTTAATAAACGCTAGCCTCGATCGATCGAGAGTTATTGTAACAGATAGAACTACGATGAGGCCCGTGACCATGATTTGAAAGTATGTATGCACGCCTGCGATATTGAGACCATTTTGCAGCACGGCGATCACCAGAACGCCGGTCAATGTTCGATGGACTCCGCCTGAACCTCCAGATAGCGCGGTTCCGCCCATCACGACCGCGGCGATCGCCTGGAGCAGCAGATCGTCTCCCATGCGCGAAGTTCCCGTTGATGTCCGCGCGACAAGTAGCAAGCCCGCAACTCCGCAAAGCATTCCGGAGACAACAAAAGCGACGGCTTTGGTGCGAAGAACGTCAATCCCCGAAAGTCGAGCAGTGAGGCCACCACCACCGATCGCAAAAAGGGCTCTTCCGAAGTGGCTTCTCGCACCGACAAAGGAAGCGGCCACAAAAATGAGAAGTGCCAAAACTCCCGAATTCGGAATTCGACCGATCACAGAACCGGAAGCAATCCACGTGAGGTTCGGGCTCTGAAAGAACACGTTGCCACCGCCGCTGATCCACGTGGAAACGCCGCCAAGAATAGTCATCGTGCCTAGTGTGGCAACGAAAGAAGGCAGCCGTAGTCGAAGGACGAGCGCAGCATTTGCGAGGCCACACAGCGCTCCAATGCCTGCGGCAGCGACGGCTATTCCGACCGCACCTACATCAAAGTCACGGATCAGAACCGCAGACGAAATTGCCACAAGTGTCACGATGGCTCCAACGGAAAGGTCAAGCGCTCCCATGAGAATCACAAATGTGATGCCCGTCGAGACGATCAGCAGGATCGAGGACTGTCGCATCAGATTGAAAAGATTAATCCAACTTAAAAAGCGCGGATTGATCAGCGCGAACACCGCGACCATTGCCATCAGCAGCAACAATGGCCCTATCGCATTTATGATGGGACGGTGACGGTTATAAAACTGGGCGACCTGCACTTTTACTTCTACACTTGATCTCGACCCAGTCGTCTGCGGCTCATACCATGTGTTGGACAAGTTCCTGCTCCGTTGGCTTGTTATCGGCAGGCGCGTTGCACACGAACTGAATTTCTCCATCTCGCATCACGAGGATGCGGTTTGACATTCCAATAAGCTCAGGCAGATCGTCTGTGACCAGAAGAATAGCTACGCCCTCCTCAGCCAAGTCCCTCAGGACGCCGTAGATCTCTTGTTTAGCGCCGACATCGACGCCGCGCGTGGGATTGTCGAGGACCAGCACCTGAACCTTTCTGGCCAGCCATTTAGCTATCACCACCTTTTGTTGATTACCCCCGGAAAGGAATTGGCAAAGCTGTGTTGGCCCTTTGCATCTCACACGCAAGCGATTGATGTACTTTTCGGCGAGAATCCGTTCTCGGGAGCCCGAAATGAAACCAGACAGGCGCGAGACGAGCGGAAGCGAGGCCAAAGACATATTTGCTTGAACCGACATGTAAGGCACGATGCCTTCGGTCTTGCGTTCTTTGGGGACGAAACCCATCCCGCGCACGATCGCCGCTTTTCCACGTCCACGAAGCGGCAACGCTCCGCCGCCCACTTCGATGGTGCCGTTTGACGGAAAGGGTTCAAATCCGACGATGGCTTTGGCTACAGCCTCCTTGCCGCATCCGACGAGGCCACCAATTCCAAGGATCTCACCTTTGCGAACCTCAAAACTGACATTCTGGACGTTGTGGCCGCTTAGACCCTTGACTGAGATCGCGATGGGCGCTCCCACGAGTTTCAGCTGGCGCTTCTCCATGAAGTATTCGTCGTCTCGCGTTCGGCCAACCATCGCCCGATGAAGGTTTTGTTCGGAGATATGTTCTCCTGCGAACTCGCCAACATTTCGCCCGTCCTTGAACACGTAGATGCGGTCGCAAAGCTCTACGTATTCCGCAAGACGGTGGGTAATGAGGACGAATGACGCGCGACGACGGTACCGCCGAATCGAATCAAAGAGAATTCTGATCTCTCGCTCGCCGATTGCCGCTGTCGGCTCGTCGAGCAAGATGATGGGATGATCAATATGGAAATACTCGGCCAACACGAACGCCTTGGCAATCTCGATCATCTGCCGATCGTGGAAAGCGTAGTCGCCTGTGCGACGGCACGGATCGATGAAGTCAAGACCGAGGTCTTTGAAGTGTCTTTCGCTCACGGCCATCATCGCTCTTCTGTCGACGATGCCTATCGGATTGGCAAAGTTGGCCTCTAAAGAGAGAAATATATTTTCGTAGACAGTTAGGCTTGGAATAAGGGCCTGCTCCTGAAAGACCATCGAAATCCCGGCCTCAACGGCCTTAGTATAGCTTGTCGGCCTGAAGCTCTTGCCGCAGAGTCTCATACTTCCCGCGTCCGGCGTATGGATGCCGGCAATCATTTTGAGGGTCGTTGATTTGCCTGCCCCGTTTTCGCCGGCAATGCCAACTATTTCGTTCGGGAATACATCGAGATCGATTCCTTCGACCACGGAAATGCCATTGAAGCGCTTCGACCCGTTGCGCATCGTGTAGATGGGCGTCGGCACGCCACTCATTTCACGTCCTCCGCACTCGCACGATTGGTGTTCAGAAGAACGGCGAGCAGAATGACGGTCCCTTGAATGATTGTTTGCAGATAGGGCGGCATGGCGAGAATGTTCATGCCGTCTGAAAGGATCGTTATGAAAAGAACCCCGATTATCGTCAGGCGCACGTTGCCAAACCCACCCGTAATCGCAGTTCCGCCAACGACCACTGCGGTGATCGTGTCGAGAGTCATGTAACTGCCCATTGTGACTGTGGCGGATCCCAGACGAGCGGCCAACAGGACTCCGGCAATTCCTGCAAGAAGGCCGGACAATGCAAACGCCTGGATTTTGATCGTATTGACCTTAACTCCGATGAGCGCGGCTACTTGCTCGTCGCTTCCGATCGCGAGCGTCATTCGTCCGAAACGCGTGCGATCACCTACGAGAATCGCAACACCGTAGATCACGGCCGAGACCAGTACCGCATTGGGGACCACATTGGCCAATGCGCCCTGGGCCATGTCGATGACAGCCGCGTTCGATACTGATAAGGACCGGCCATCTGAAATGAAGAGTACCGCTCCTGAAATGGTCGTTGCTGCTCCAAGCGTCACCAGAATCGAGGGAATTCTGAGGTAGACATAGACCAGTCCATTGATCGCACCAAACACCAGGCCGACCAAACACGCGATAGGAACTGACCATAAACCTAGGTCTGGTGCTAGCCGGGCGACCAGCATGCCGCAAAAGCTAGCAACCGCTCCGATCGATAGGTCAATAGAGCCCATCAGGATCACGAAGGTCGCCCCGATGGATGCGATCAAGAGGACCGAACTCGATAGTTCGATTGCCCTGATATTTGCGATGGTAAAGAACGATGGAGCCGCGACGCCAAAAGATATAACCGCGATTGTAAAGACGAAGATAGTTATGGCACGCCGCCATCGCTCGCTATCTCTGCGCCCAACCAACGACACTTCTAGCATTTTTGCGATCCGTCAACGTGAGGTAAACACGATGCCCCTCTCCAGAGAGAGAGCGAGAGGGGCATCCGAAGCGATCACTCGGGAATTCGCTGTTTATAGTGATCGTTATACTCCGCCTTGAGCTGATCCACGCAACCGGAGTCAACGGCATCTTGATAAGCCTTCGGAAAGTTGTATCCGGCCGGCGTGCGAGCTCCCCAGTACGTCTTCACGTCGATCGGCCACACATAGTTTTGAGCATCCCAATCGCTGGGATGAAGAACCCGCGACATTTTCCTCCAATCAAACGGAAGCTTATCGCCGGCGAGAAACGCTTGATACTTGTCCACATTCTGAGCAGTTATCAGCGTGGCTCCCGTGTACATCATGCGTTCGCATGGGCTCGGCTTAAATCCCTTAGCGACATCGTATGCCCGCACAAGCGCAAAACCGGCTTGCCACTGTGGGGTAAAGCCCATTGTCGCAAGAATGCGGCCTTCCTTCACCAGCTTGAGGGTTTCTCGATTGCCGTCGAGGCCGACGATCGGAATGTGCATACCAGCGTCTTCGACGGCTTGCATCGCGCCCAGTGCAATCGAGTCGTTTTGCCCGAAGACAGCATCAATCTTGGGGTGCGCCACCAACAGGTCTTCCATGACCTTGCGAGAGTCAACCTGATTCCATTTTCCTGGTTGGCGCGCGACGAGCTTGATGTTGGGGTATTCGGCTAGAGCTTTATCGAAACCCGCGGTTCTGGAGATGTCTGCATCTACCCCGGGAAAACCAGTAATGTGCGCGACGTTGCCTTTTCCGCCGATCTTGTCAAAAAGCAATTTGGCAATTCTGTAGCTGTTTTCGACATCGTCCGGCGAGAAGAACGTTGCAAAAGCATAATTTTCGGCCCCTGCATCCAAAGGATGGAAGCCAGGCAATGACTCCCAAACAGCAACATGCACCGCACCGACCTTCTTCGCCATCTCAACGATGGGCTTTATGTTCGCCGCAACGAGATTCTCGCCGAACGTGATCCTGACACCTGCACCGAATTGGGCCTCATAGATTTCGATTTGCTTTGCGGCATCACCTTTGCCTGAAAGGATGCGATAGTTTAGACTGAGCGATTTTGCGGCCTGTTCGGCACCCTGCGACCAGTTGTTGAAGTATTCGTTTTCTAATGTGGAAACTTCAGACAGGACATCCTCAGCGCTCGCACCACCCGCAACGCCCAGGAATGCGGCGGTAGCTAAAAGGTAACTCGACAGTCTACGCATTGATTGACCCTCCTCGTACTTGGTTGTAGATGATTTGCCTTTCTTTCACGTCGGTCGGCAGGCCAGTACGTATTCGCGATGGAAGAAATCGGAACACGCAACGGGTTTGCCTATCGTCAGAACGGTCATCCCGGCGAAGCGGAGAGTTCACAACGTACCGCGGACGCAGCGGTGGTCCGTTGTGGCCGGCATCATTGCTCTGGTCACATCTTCTTCCAGTCTCCGATCCGCTCGAAGGCGTGCGCCGCCCTGTAGATGGTTGCTTCGTCGAAGTGGCGACCAACGAGCATCAGGCCCACCGGAAGGCCATCCACCATTCCGCACGGCAGCGACATAGCCGGATGGTGCGTGATATTGAATGGAGCAGTGTTGGTGAACATCTCCGTCGCGCGGGTGATATAATCCTCTCGGCTGACGTCACGTGGAGGGAGTTGCGTCGCCTTCATCGGCGTGGTTGGTAGAAGAAGGAGATCGTAATCCTTGAGGGCCTTGTCGTAAGCTGCGCTTAGGCGGCGAGAGACGTTGACGGCCTTGCCGTAGAATCGCGGCCCGTACGTGTTGTTTACGTAAGTGCCCAGCAACAGGAACAACTTGGCCTGCTCGGACAGGGAGTTCGCCTTCTGGCGCCAGCCCCGATGGAAGTCCATGAGTGACAGTGAAAAGAGGTCTGATCGGCTGGTACCAAAGCCGTCACCAAACATCATGGTTTGTGTGGCGCCCTCGGTGCCGATCGGCGTCCAGATTGCGGCACCTTGGAGATGCATTGGTACAGAGACCGTTTCAACCGAGGCCCCGAGATCCTTGAAGCGCTTGGCCGCTTCACGAACTGCTCGATTGACACCAGCTTCCGCCCCGCGCTGTTCGAAGCCCTCCTTCAGAACGCCGATCTTTAATCCGCTGACGCTTTGGCCGAGTGCTTTCGTGTATTCTTCGACTTTCGGTGCTTTGATGCGTGGATCGTAACCGTCGTCTCCGGCGATTACCTCCAAGAGCAACGCATTGTCCGCGACCGTCGCGGTCATGGGGCCCGTGTGGTCGAGCGTCAGCTCATTGGGCATGATGCCGGTATAGGGGACAAGACCCCAGGTGGGCTTCATGCCGTAGATACCGCAAAACGACGATGGCATGCGTATTGAGCCGCCCTGGTCGCCGCCGATCGCCATATCGACTTCGCCAAGCGCCACGACAACGGCCGAGCCCGAAGACGAGCCGCCCGCAGAGTAGCCCATTTTATGAGGATTGTGCACCGGTCCGAGCGCACCGGTATGGCTACCACCGGATGTGCAAAAGCATTCGCAATGCACTTTACCTGCGATTTCGGCACCCGCATCAAGCATGCGAGAGACGATGGTTGCGTCGATATCTGGTACGAATCCTTCGAGCGTCGCCGAGCCGTTCATCATTGGCACTCCAGCCAACATGACGTTATCTTTTAGCGCAACGGTCTTACCCTTGAGTTTTCCGCTTGGCGCTCCTTCGACCCTCGCCTTGCGGTACCATGCGTTGTGCAGGTTTTCTTCCGCCCGCGGTTGATACCCCGGGGTGCGTGCATATTTCACCGGAGGCAACTCGTCCGGTAGGGCTTCGATGTATCTGTAGGCCTCGAGAGATTCGTTGATAAGTCCGCGGAAGGAAACGACGTCCTCGTCGGTCAGTGAAAGGCCGCATTGTGAGGCGACATCTCGCAACTGGGCGGGTGTGGGCGGGACAACTGACATTGGGCGCTCCTGTAATTTCAAGGGCAGACCCACTCTGCGATGGGCTCAATTCGGCAAGCCTAGTCGACTGCAGGTTGGTCGAACCTGACGTCAGTTGCTCACAGTGGGTAAATCTGGGTAATTTTGCCAAGAAAGTGGCGAAGCAGAGCAGAAGTTTTCGCACGCATGCCATCTAGGCGCTTGTTTGCGCATTAGGGGCCGATGGACCAAATGGAAATGCCACGTCGGATCGTAGATGCGGCGCCATAACTGGCTCGGCAGAAGCAGTTAGTGCCTTTGCCGCTGCCGACGTGAACGCATCAATCAAAAAGAAGAGCAATAGGCGGCCGGTAGGCTCTGTCCGCTGCGTGATGATCTTCAGATCACATAGCGAAAATGAAGAGCCGAAGAACTTGTATAGCCGCCTCTCGTCTTAAAGAGGAAGCGCCTACAACATAGGAAGTTCGTGAAAACCCCTGAGCGCAAGCGGCAACTTTACCGAGACTACCCCTCTAGCTGTATGGGTAGAATCCGGAAAGGGGCTTGAGCTCGTTACTCCAGTCCCAAACTCTGCGATACCGCGTAGCTTGGTTCGACTTTCAATCTGGGCTGGCAGATGAGTGATGATGCACGATCTTCCACGTGCCGTCATGACGGCGGAGTACGAAGGTGAACCGCGCCGGCGTCGATTTCTGATGGCCTTTCGATACCTGTGAAAAGACATAGCTTCCCACGACCAGGACAACGTTGTGCGCCAACGTGACAGAGTGCCATACTTCCATTTTCACGGTAGCGCCGCCACGAAAGTAAGTGCCTATTTCTTTGGCCCCGATGTAGAGCTTAGGACTCGATGTACCCTGCAGCATCGCATCATCTGTGTACAACGAAACCAGGCGATCGGGCGTATGCCTGTTGAAGGCTCGCTGCCAGAGGTCCAGGAACTCGCGGATGTCCTTCATCGAGCGGTCGTCGTTCACTATGAATCTCGATCTAAGAAGTTGATTGCCGGAACGCACGCTCCGGTAACGGCAAGACCGGCTCCTCGCGATAAAGCGCCTGACCTGAGCTTCCTCACTCATGCTGAGGAGAACGTACCGGTTTAGCGGGAGGAGTAAAGCCTGACCATATTGCGTGCGTTGTCGAGGAACAGTGCGGCACACGATGGCATCGAGCTACAGTGCGGCTTCAGGGCAAAAAGCACCTTGGGCATCGCAATGTATGACGAGCGCGCAAGGACACTCTCGGAACAGTGCACAAAGTCCCACGGCGATGCAACTGCGTGCCCCCGGTATGCGGGAGTTCATCGGTGAGCCAATTGGCCGGGCGAAGCCTGATTTCTAATTCAATCGTTGCATACGGTGACCAGATCTCATAGTCGATGTGACATTCTTTAGTCTGGGTACGATTGTCTCAGGCGAGATTGTCGGGAACGCGGCGAAAGGGAATTGCAGTCGGCTCGCGCCGTGTGGACTCCAGGCGCAGAGAGGCTCAGCTCGATCAAATCGACTGAAGGCGAGGTATCGCAGCACAGCGTAAGCGACCACCATCAAGCATGCGTCGATGAAGACGGGTCTGGCCCCGAGGTATTCGCGGCGTTCGAACTTACTCGGCGCGCAGCTCCGTGCGACGCATCAACGTATCCCCGAGCAGTTGCCGTTTCTTAGGACAACCTGCGTACCGTCCCGCTCCCCAGCGCCTATCGGAGATCCCACGCAAGCGCGGGTGTCCTCACTCGTCATCGCCCTCCTTACACGCTGCTTGGCGCCAAACGCGGAAGGCGATTGGCCGGAGAGGCCGCAAACAGCCGATCTCGAATCCACGGCTCTCCATCGCATTAAGTAAAGCGGCTTCGCGCGCTGACAAAAATTGCGATGCGTCAATCGAAGCAAGACGGAGCATCTGCAACGCCACTGTCGGTCTCAGGACATCCCGTTCTCTACGCGACACGCCCTGGATGGGAATAGCAAAGGAAAGCAGCACTGGCTGTTGGCACGCTCTTTGAAACTACGAAGGAATCCCGCCGTATGAAGAGCCATACGAGAATAGGAAATGATGCAAGAATGCACTGATCTGACGAAGCAAGCCAATGCCCTCGGAACTGACAAAGGGAACGGAGCGCTGACGCGCATGCTACACATTATCTTCTCTCCGCGAGCAATTCGGCCCCTTCACGATCGTCGAGGTCAATACAGCGCAGAACGGCGACCTCAATCCTGGAGCACTGCTCGGTCGCGAACGCGAAGCTCGTCCGGGTAGACCCCATAGGGTCCCCCGCATCGGCGCAAATCATGCAACACGCTTGGTACTGCATCTAGTAACCGGATCTCGCTGATGACGAATGGGTCATGGGCATGCGAAATGAGGCGAATGGTCTAGCGCGAGCGGCGCGAGGATGAGGCGGGCCACGACGATTGCTTACTCGCATGCTCTCGGAGTCCAAACTTGATCTTTAACTCATCGAATTGCTGGCATTAAAGTGGAGGCATTATGCGCATCTGCGGTATCAAGCTGACGCATGACGGAGCGATCGCGCTGATCGAGGACGGACGGCTCATCTTTTGCATCGAGCAGGAGAAGCGGAACAACAATCCGCGCTATCAAACGATCGACAATCTCGATGCAATCGTCATGGCTTTGGCGGAGCACGGTCTAGATGTGCAGGACATTGATCAGTTCGTCGTCGACGGCTGGGTGGGGCAAGTGGAGTCTCAGTACCAGGTCCTTAGCGGAACGGCACCTATCACGCTCAAAGGCGCGTCCTATGTTGAACGCCATGCCGAGGGCCTTCTCGCCTCACGCGACGGCTTTGGCCTTAGGCTCGATGGCAGGGATTTCCCGTATAAGAGCTATCCGCACGTCGCCAGCCACGTGGCCGCCGCATACTGCACCAGCCCGTTTGCCAAAGCTGGACAGCCTGCTTTCTGCCTCGTGTGGGATGGCGGCACCTTTCCACGACTCTATCATGTAGAACGCGGGGGGACCCGGTTTATCGAGTGTCTGTTCCCGGTGATCGGGCACGTCTATGCCGCTGCGGGCCTTCACTTTGGGCCGTATAAGCGAGCGAACCGCGCCAATTGGGACCTGGGTGACCCCGGCAAGCTGGATCCGGGAGGTGCCGGCAAGCTCAACCTGGGTGTCGCCGGCAAGCTGATGGCCTATATCGGCCTCGGCTCTGTCAATGAAAACATCGTCACGGTCTTTAAGGAGCTCTATGAGGAGCGCTTTGCCGCTGACACGAAGCGTGCGAGTTACCGTACCGACATCAAGAGCATGGAGTCTGAGCTTGCGACCGTTCACGACTTCTTCGATGCTAGCGCGCGGCGGTTGAAGGCCAAGGCGCCCGAAGATGTGCTCGCATCGTTTCATTGCTTCCTCGAGCGTCTGCTCGTGCGGGAAATGGCGAGTGCTTTGCAGCGCCACTCGGGTTTTGCTGCGCGCAATTTGTGCATAGCGGGCGGCTGCGGTCTCAATATCAAATGGAATAGTGCACTACGGGCGGCAGGCCTGTTCGATGCTGTCTGGGTGCCGCCGTTTCCAAATGACAGCGGCTCTGCAATCGGTGCAGCTTGTTGCGCAATGGGAGCGGACGGAGGTTTCGTGCCGTTGCAATGGTCGGTATACAGTGGTCCGGCGCTGCAACGTAGCGATGTGCCACCTGAATGGGATGGCGCGCCGTGTGGTATGCATGAACTCGCGACTATTCTCGCCAGCGACAAGCCTGTGATTTTTCTTGCCGGCCGCGCCGAGCTTGGACCTCGGGCATTAGGTAGCAGAAGCATTCTCGCAGCCGCAACATCGCCGGGAATGAAGGATTATCTCAATGACATCAAGCATCGCGAACACTTCCGGCCAGTGGCGCCGATCTGCCTGGAAGATCGCGCGCCGGATATTTTCAGTCCAGGAACGCCGGATCCTTATATGATTTTCGATCATCAGACTCGAGCTGAGTGGCGGGACAAAATCCCCGCTGTTGTACATCTCGACGGATCTGCGCGACTGCAGACGATCTGCAGGACCTCTCAACACAAAGTCGCCGAGCTTCTCGTCGAATACGAAGCGCTCACGGGAATTCCGCTGCTTTGCAATACGAGCGCAAATCACCATGGACGAGGGTTCTTCCCGCATCTCGCAGCCGCCTGCAAGTGGGGCCGCGTGGAGCGCGTATGGTGCGACGGGATGCTGTGGACGAAAGCTCCGCAAGCCAGCAATGGCGCTGACCGTGATTCAGCCGAGATCAGCGCAGCTCCACGGCAGCAATCGGCTTAGCGAACGTGAAATCGTATGGTGAGCCTTAGCGCAGCGCACTTGGCGCGCCCGGTCGTCATTACCAATGTTCACGCTTTTGGATGGGACCGCTTCGAGGCGGCTAGCGTGAGCAACGTGAACACCGGGACTGCTACTCCAAGATCCGCAGCTTTTTGATTTTGTTGTAGAGTGTTTTTCTTGAAAGCCCCAGAGAACTGGCTGTTTTTCCGCGATGAAGTCTGTTTCGTTTCAAGCCTTCTATGATCCATTCCCGCTCGGAGAATGCATTTTTCGGCTTAGCCGGTGCCGACGCGTTCAACAGCGGCCTCAGAACGCCCGCGCTGATATGCGCATCTGGGAGCGTCACCAGCTGGTTCACAATCTGGCGCAATTCCCTTAAATTGCCGGGCCAATCATGGCCAGCGAGCGCCAAAAATGCAGAATTTTCGATCGCCAGCGTTTGGGCATTCGAATCCCCCTTCGCCTCGACTGTGAAATGCTGAACCAGCTGAGGGAGGTCCTCCAGTCGGTCTGGCAAGGCAGGTAGTTTGATGTCGAGCCCCGAAAACAAGCCGAGCAGCCGGGGACATAGCACCGTTTGAAGGCCCGCCCCGCGAGCAACCGTGGCAGTTGCGACGATTCGAGCACTGGAGCGCACAATGGATGCGCCGTTCAAGGGCGCAAAACTACCAGTCTCGAGGTAATCTGCAAGCCGTTCCTGCCCATCACGCGAAAGCTGATCGAGATGCAGCAGCAACACGGTCGTATCGTTTGCACTTTCCAGCAGCGACAGTTGGCGTCTCCTGCTCTGATCGCGCTCGGCCCCGAAAAGCGCACCGACCGTATCGATGGGCAAGCCGGGTCGGCATTGAAACAGCGCTGCCTTCGCGTGCTTGCGGTCGCTGAAGGCATGGACCAGGCTGGCTATCCTTCGCTTGCCCGAGCCGGTCTCGCCCCAAACGAGCACAGGACTGGGATGGGAAGCCAGGCGCTTTGCAGTCTCAAGAACGCGTTTCATGATTGAGGACTGTGCGATGACGCCGTGCCTGAAGCCGCTCAATTGGAGTTGGCGCTCAAGGAGATCGACCTTCTCCCGCAACAAGTGAAGAGTCTTGAATCCCGAGGTGACCTCAAGGACAGACATCTCCAGCGGGACGCGATCGAGCGAGGAACCCCCGATGAAGCCCTTAACACCCGTTTCGCCGCAGATATCCAAGAGTTCGTCAGGCTTCGTTATCGGCCCGCCGCCAAGTAGGCAGATCACGTTTCGGTCGACGGATTGAGCCACACGCGCGACTGCGCTCGTGCGCGCGGCAAGCTCCGACAGGCTAATCGATGGGTCGGATGCGCTTTCAACGCCACGATTGAGATTGAAGTTGATGCAGATGGCCTGAGTACCAGCTTCAACCATACGCCTTGCTTCGGATTGGGTTCGAGTATAGGCGATCGTCATCAGGCCACGTTTTGCCGCCTTCACCAGCAGCTCTATTTCGCGGGAGTAACCTAGGCCGCATTTCTCAAGCAACGACCTCCTGTAGTCATCAATGTGGATGACGGAAGGGAAGTTAGTGACCCCCGAAAAACCCCAGCTGCTGATCCGATCGAGCCAACGATCGATATCGAGTTGCGGATCAAAGGTACAAACGCCGAAGAATACCGGCAATTTCGTGCTGGGCAGGATCTCGGTCCGACCGAAGCCGGCCACGAATTCATTGCTATTGCGGATTGGAAGGATTGAGGCAGGTGAAGAACCGCCCATCGCGCGAAATCGGCCGGCATTGAGCGCAAGCACGAAATCTGCCCCTGCTCGTTCGGCCGCTCTCGCAGCCATGCCCGATCCGATCCCCGCCCCTAGCACAAAGGAACGGGAGTTCCGGAAGAACTGCCTGATACCGCCCCCCTTCACCTCATCCGTCCGTGTCTATAGACCGCGTTCGCTCCTGGCGCGGCACTAACCAAAATTAGCTCCAATTTGCGGGCGCATGCAACCGTCGCAGGGCTTTTCCGTTCGCCATGAACAGATGGCAGTCCGCCGGGGAAGCCGCAAGACGAATTTTTCCGGAGCCTTTGAGCTCGGGCTTTGACGCTTTTGCGACGACTGCCTCCTTTCCGGCGTTGCCGTAAACGTAAGTGACGCTACCAAGATGCTCGACGAAATCGAGATCGAGATCGATCGCGATATCCTTCTCTGCGGACGATTGGGAGAAATCATCGGGCCGAATCCCAAGCGTGATCGGCTTGCCGACGAGCGATTTGTCCGGCTCCACGGGGACGCAGACCACCGTACCCGCGTTCAGTCTAACGTCCATGCCCGACTCATGCGCGGCTTCAACCTTGCCGCCTAGGAAGTTCATTTTGGGCGAGCCAATGAATCCCGCGACAAACCGCGACGCCGGATTGTGGTAGAGATCATGTGGGCTACCCACCTGCTCGATAACCCCGTCCCTAAGCACGACGATCTTGTCAGCCATCGTCATCGCTTCGATTTGGTCGTGCGTCACATAAATCATCGTGTTGCCAAACTGCTTGTGAAGCTTGGCAATCTGAACCCGCATTTGGACGCGCAATTCCGTATCCAGGTTGGACAACGGCTCGTCGAACAAAAACACCTTGGGCTCGCGCACAATGGCACGCCCGATCGCCACGCGCTGCCGCTGCCCGCCGGAGAGTTGTCGAGGTTTACGATCCAAGAGATGATCCATTTGCAATAGCGACGCAGTCTGCGCAACCCTGGTATCAATCTCGGCTTTGCTAACTTTCGCCATGCGTAGAGGAAAGGCGAGATTCTCGCGGACAGTCATATGCGGATAGAGAGCGTAGCTCTGAAACACCATGCCAAGGTTACGATCAGCCGCGTCAACATCATTGACGACCTCGTTATCGATCAGCAGCCGCCCACCGCTAATTCGCTCCAGCCCTCCGATCATGCGCAGCAGCGTCGACTTACCCGACCCGGATGGCCCGACGAAGACGACGAATTCGCCATGGTCGATTGTCAGGTTGATATTCCGCAGGACCTGGATGGTCCCGTAGGCCTTGCTGACGCCTTCCAGACGAACATCGGCCATCACGCTCTCCTCTGTCGCGAGCCTCCAACCAAGGCCGGGATCTCAATCTCTGCCAGGCTTGATACGATGAAATCTGGTCGCGCCAGGGCAGGATCCTCTCGGGGCGGAACGCCGGTCGTGACCAGCACGGTTGGAACGCCGGCTCGCTTACCGGCCTGAATATCCGTCGCAATCTGGTCACCGATCATCAGTGTGGCGCTGCGCACCGTCCCTAGGCGGGAAAGCGCCGTTTTGATCATGTGTGGCTCGGGCTTACCAACGATCAGGGGTTTGACCTGGGCGGCAGCAGCCACAGCCGTAATTGTTGCTCCTGCTCCCGGTTCGAAGCCATCGGCGGTCGGCAAGAGAAGATCAGGGTTGGTGCCGATGAGGACGGCTCCGTTCAAGATCGCCTCAACAGCAATCCGCATCTTCTCATGCGTGATGCGGCGATCGAGACCCATCACGACGATCTCCGGCTCTTGGTCAGTAACGTCCAGACCCACCGCGGCGACCGCATTCGCAAGCGAGGGCGCGCCGATGACATATACGCGGCTTGCGTCCGGGTACTTCGCGCGTGCGAGTTCTGCGGCCGCAATCGCGCTGGTAACCACTTCGTTCGGCGCGATTGCAAGGCCAAACGCTCCCAATTTGCGGACGACGTCCTCCGGCGTGTGGGTCGAATTGTTTGTCACGAAGCAGAACGGCAGTCCGGCCGCCTGCCATCGCGCAAACGCTTCTATGGCATCGACAATTGCGGCATCTCCACGATAGAGGACGCCATCGAGGTCCGAAATGATCCCAGCGACTGACGGCCAGTTGAGGTGAGAGCTTGGGCTAGCCATTCATCAGCATCCCGCCGTTCACGTGCACGATCTGGCCTGTCATGTAGGAAGCCGCCGGACTCGCCAGGAAGACGGCTAGCCCTGCGATATCCTCAGGCACTCCAACCCGTCCCAACGGAATCCGGCCACCATGGCGCGCTTCAGTCTCCTCCCGCGGGCGACCGTGCATGGGAGTATCAATGATGCCAGGCGCGATCGCGTTCACGTTGATGCTGAGGGGCGCGCATTCATAGGCAAGTAGCTTGGTTACGTCGTGTACGATTGCCTTCGAAAGACAATAGTCGGCTCCGCCGGCCTGATAGTTGAAAACTGCACCTTGCGAGGACAGCGATGAGCCGACATTGACGATGCGTCCGCCTTTGCCTTTCATGAAGCGCTCGACGACCAGTTTTGAGCAGCGCAGGACAGCGATCGAGTTGATCTGGATCGTACGTTCAATTTTTTCAGCGCTGCCGCTAAGCAACGGCTGGGCAGATTTTATGCCTGCATTATTGACCAGCACGTCCAGCCGGCCAAAGTGTTCGTCGATCTGTTCGAGGACCCTTCCGACGTCCTCCTCGCGCGCGACATCCATAGCCATGGGCACTATGCCGTTGCCATAGGGCAGTCTTGGCAGAGTGTCTCTGAGGTTCTCTAGATTGGCATCGGTGGCAACGACGTTCGCGCCTCCCTGACGAAACGCATTAGCAATGGCAGAGCCAATACCGCCGCCTGCCCCGGTGACGAGCACCGTTCGGTCTGAAACTGAGAACTGTTCGGTCATTCCAACTCCAAGATCGTTTGAGACTGTAGAAACTCGTCAACTGCCTGGGCTGTCGGCATTGAGCTTTGAGCACCGCGCCGTGTCACACATAAGGCTGCAACCGCTAGCGCCTTCCTCACTGCTTCCTTTAGAGGCAGCCGCTGAGCGAGTGATGCTGCGAATGCCCCATTGAAAGCATCTCCTGCGGCCGTGGTATCGACGACCTTGACGGGAAACGCCCGCAGAGCAAAGGAGCGCGTGGCATCAGCATAATAAGCTCCCTGCGCCCCGAGCGTGATCAGCGCGGCACCGGGCCCGAGATCAAGCAGCTTCACCGCCGCACGCGCGGCGCTATCGAAGTCGCATACCTCGATGCCTGTCAGCTCGAAAGCTTCCGTCTGGTTCGGCGTGACGAAATCAACGCTTCTCCACGCAGCCGATGGAAGACCTGGCCTTACCGGGGCCGGGTTGAAAATAAGCTCGAAGCCTTTTTTACGCTTCATCTCGAAGAGTCGATTGAGCGCAGGGATCGGCATACCCATTTCGGCGACGACGATTGTATCGTGCTCTATGAATTTGGTTGCGCTCTCGATCATGTCCGGCGCCACCTTCGAATTGGCGCCCGGGTCTATGACGATCATGTTGGAGCCGTCGTCAGCGACCATAACCAAGGCCGAGCCCGAGACTTCGCCTGCACAGATCGTGATTGCGTCAGTGCAAACGCCAGCTTCCATAAGCGATTTTAAAAGCGCCTGACCGGCATCATCATCACCGAGATGCGTGTAGAAGTGTGGTTTCAGGCCGAGCCGGGCGGCAGCAACGGCTTGGTTCGCGCCCTTTCCTCCAGGGTGACGGGTCACCGTACCCATCAGGCTTTCACCCGGCGTTGGAAGCCGCTCGACATTGAAGCACAGATCGAGATTCGTCGTTCCGAAGAACATCAATGGCCTGACGCTCATTTTACGGCACCGAAGGTTAGGCCGCGTTCAAGATGACGCTGACCGATCACGATCAGAATGACGGGAATGATCATCGTCACGACCAGCCCTGCGGCCATGACCGGGTAGAACTGCACGCCTGGGTTGAGCAGTTTGAGAAGAGCGACCGTTACCGGCGCCTTGGTCGAACTGAGCATCAGACCTAAGGCGAAGTTGTGCCAAGCGAGTAGGAAGATGAGCAACGATGCCCCGATGAGGCCCGGCTTCAAAAGCGGCAGCACGATGTGCACCACGACTCGAACCGGTTTGGCCCCATCCATGGCGGCTGCCTCCTCTATGTCTTTTGGGATGTCTTCGATATAGGAGCGGCTCAGCCAAACAATCATTGGCAATGTAACGACTTGGTAGACCCAGATCATCCCGATAAAGGTGTCATACAATCCGATCGTCTGAAAGACGCTGAAGAGTGGGATGACGACCAAGAGGACCGGGGCAAAGCGGAAGCCCAAAATGAAGAAGGCAATGTCTTCCTTGAAGGGTATGTCTCGCCTGGCTAGGACGTAGCCGGCTGGCACCCCAATGAGCAGAGAGATGATTACTGAGCCCAGCGCAATGACGACGCTGTTCGTGATCGGCGTTAAGAAGTCGACTTTGATGGTGCCATAGCTGGTCGCTCCGGCCTGGGTGACATCAAACAGGACACGGAAATTCTCCAGCGTCGGCACGAACAGGAAGGTTGGCGGCCAGGTCATCACTTCCGCCTGCTGCTTCAGCGACGTCATCGCGATCCAGACGAGAGGAAAGGCCAGGATCAATGCGCAAATGCCGACGAGCAGGTTCAGAAGCAAATTGGTAGAGGTCGAGCGCTTCAATCGCATGGTTGCATCCTCAGCTTACGCGCTGCCGAACGAAGCGCCATAGCTTCACCAGGGCAAACGTTCCGATCAGCACGATCATCCAATTGACGACCATCAGTGCGGCACCACGCCCAAAGGCGAGGTTCTGGAACGCGGTAACGTAAGCTCGCACCGAAAGTACGGAGGTGCTATTTCCAGGCCCACCTTGCGTTGTCCCGAAAATGATGTCGAACTGATTGAGGGATTCGATCAGCCGAAACACTGCGGCGATCAGAATGTATGGCGCAATCAGCGGAAACTCGATGTGCAGGAAGGTTGCCCACCCCTTCGCGCCATTCACACGCGCGGCCTCCTTGATCTCTTCATTGATGCCCTGGAGACCGGCGAAGATGATTAGCGCGAAGAATGGCGTATAGGTCCAGACGTCAATAAGGACGAGCGAGAACATCGCGGTGTTTGGATCTGAAATCCATGCAAATCGGCTTATGCCCGCAAGGGAGAGCAGGTAGTTCATAATCCCGTTTTGCGGGTCCATCATTGTCGTCCACATGAGCGCAACGCTCATCGGAGGCAGGACGAGCGGCAAGAGAATGACGGGCCGCATTACACGCGCAAGGAAGACGTCAGTTGCGAACAGCTTGGCAAGCGCCAGACCGAATACAGCTTCCGCAAGCACCGCCGATCCGGCGTAAACAAGAGTGGCACGAACGCTGTTCCAAAAATCTCCTGTCTTGATCAACGCCACGTAGTTGTTGAGGCCGATGAAGTGGACTAGAGGCCGACCGAACTTGAGATCGGTCAGCGACTGAAAGACGCCATAGAAAAACAGGAAAAGAAAGCCAAGAAGTACGATGATAGCAGGGGTGATTGCGGCAATGCTCCACCAATCAAGGCGCGAATCCTGTGCGCTCCTGACCGCCTTGTCTTTTGGCGAGGCAAGTTGAGTAGTCGAAGACTGCAGCGTCGCGATTCCGTGGGATCCAGGAATATCCATCTCACTTCATCTTTACAATGCAGGAGGCGGCGATGATTCTCGCCGCCCAGGCGCGTTTCACATCGACGAGCGGATCTCGGAGGCAAGGTCGGCCAGCGTGGCCTTCACGTCAGCTCCATTGACCATTTTTTGCATCGCGACGGCCCAGGCATTCATTGCTTCGGCAAAGCCGACACGAGCTGTAAATGCGAGTTTCGCTCTATCCTGCACGGACTTGAACGTGTCCACGAAGTTGTTGAACTCCGGCCTTGCCGCATATTCGAGCCAGGCCTGGTCACTCCAGGTAGAGGCGCGCGGAGAGTTAACGAGCTTGCCGGCGACGGCGCCGTTCAGTCCGACCTGCTTTGACGTTGCCCATTGGATGAACAGCCAGGCTGCGCCCTTTTTCTTTGACGCGGCATTCATCGCAAGAGACCAGATCCAGATGTTGGATTCGAAATCCTTGCTGTTCGGAGCGTGCAGCGGCGGCGCGAATGCGATCTTCCCCGAACCGGGCTTGCCGGCCACGTCATTCCAAAAACCGAACATATTGGAATCGATCGCCATCGCCGTTCGTCCCGAACTGATGCCATCGACCACCTGGTACCAATTGTCGTTGGCGAAGGACGGAGCCGCGCACTTCTTGATCATGTCCACATAGTCCTTGTGGAACGCGATCGACTCCGGCGAGTCGAGGCCGGTGTCCGCCTTGCCATCCTTGAGGACGAAATCGTGCACCCCATAGGACCTGGCAATCGAAATCGCAGCCGTGTGGATGCTGCTCCAAAATCGCACGCCGCGCACGCCCAGAGGTGTGATCGCGGGGTCCGCGGCCTTCAGTTTTTCGCAGGCGGCGGACATCTCCGGCGGAGTGGTCGGGACTTTAATGCCGTACTTGTCGAGGATGTCCTTGCGGTAGAACAGCTGGATGTTCTCAAAGCCATGCGCAATGGCCCAGACCTGTCCGCTTCCCGGCTCGATCTGCCCTTCTTTGACCTTCCAGGTCAGCGCATCCCGAAGTGCAGGGAAGAAATCCTGGTAGTCGTAGCCCGCCGCCGTGAGTTTCGGATCGTTCAGATATCTGTCGAGCGGCTCAAGCAATTGACCTGGCGCAAGATCCCAAGCTGGTTGAATGCCCGTCCCCACGACGTCCCAACTCGGCGACTTGGTACTGAGTTGGATTGTCAACTTATTCCAATAGGCATCGTCCGGATAAAGCTCGGGCGTCACCTTGATGCCCGTGAGCTTCTCGAACTCCGGCAACTGGGCTGCGACCGCGTCGGCATACGGATGAATGTCATAGGCCCAGACGATCGAGGCGCCTTCAAACTGGCGCCAATTGATGTCGTCCGCCTTGGCTTGGGTGAAGACCACGGCCGTTCCAGCCAAAAGCGTGGAACAGATGAGAACGTTTCGGGCAAAACTCATCCAATAACCGCGAGAAGCGGCGAGCTTCCTTGTCATCATTCCCTCCTCTAGGCTCTTTGGCCCGTAAACCCACGCGCCCTCCTCTTCCAGGGCCGCGGTGCAGGGATGCTAATCCGTCATTTTTCCGCCTTGAGGTGGTTTTCAAACTAACGTTGGGTAACATTGGGTAAGATCCAAATTCACGCTTGGTGCCGACGATGCACCTGATGGGTAAGACAGCATCACGGTCGGGTTCGTGAAACACGTCCTTCTCGGCGAAGCATGATCGCTTTCGCTGACTTGGCTATCGACCTGACGAGGGGCCCGGCCTTCGGACCGGACGCGCATTCGCCCGGCACGCTTGACTTCCAAATAGCAGAAAGCAGGGGCGCCAGTCCCGGCCGATTCGACCGCAGCCGATAGCTCGTCAGGATTGAGAAGGTCAGTGGCCGGAATCCGAGGGGCAATGAGCTCGAGAATCCGTCATCATCTCGGGCGTATCGAAGCTGATCCTTGCTTTCTTGATCGGCGTACGATCTTGCGGTGTGCTAGCCATGTTCGGATTATCCACGCTGGCTGTCCAATAATCAGCTAGGTTGCCGCCCAGAAACAGGACCTCGGTCTCCTCGCTCGGTATTCCCCCTAACCAATCTCGCAGCTCCTCATCTCCGGGAGCATGCCCACGCTCTAGAATAGCGTTGATCTTTTTGATCGGCCAGGCGGTGACGCTTGGTACCGTATAAGTGTGCAGCTTCTTAGCGTTCTTTGCAATCGCGTTCGCGCCATTCTCGCTGTGGTCCTTTGAAAGGAGCAGTCGCGAGGGGGTCTGGGACAATGAGACAAAAGCACTCTCTGTAACGCCTTTCGTGTGCCATGCCGCGAGGCGCGCCATATCAATTTCGTCCTCCCTTTCGTCGTCCGAGCAGATAGCAGCCTTATAAACATGCGGGCTAGCCTGAGCACGCAAACCCGCGAGGGAACGCACATGCGCGATGGCACTCACCTCCTCGTCTAGAATGGGCTCACAATCGATGTCCTCGTTCTGAAAACGGTGCAGCGGCAGATACGATGATGCCAGCACATCGTCGAAAATGCGGTCAACGTCGACACTGCCGGCAGAAGATCCGGTGGCTCGTGGCCACTGTGCGGCTCGCTGCGCAGCGAGTTTGATCTCGTTCTTCAGCGCCTTAACACTCGCTCCGGCTAGCGATGCGGCAAGTTCGGCGCGCCCCCTGACGAAGGATGCGGCCGGGCACCGCTCGCTTTCCTGGATGGCGCACGCTCTCAGATTGCCCCTCGTCACGGTCGAGGGTGATCCAATCCGGGAATCCATCGAAGCGGCAGCTGAATCTGATGTTCGGTGTGACCGCAGTTCGCTCAGCTGCTGCTCAAAGTCCGCTTGATCCGGCGACGGGTGTGCTGGTGAGCTGGTTTGTGCGCTTAGGCCGCCCGGCTGTTGCTGCGTCCGCTGCTGCTGGGTCAAGCGTTCTAATGTGTTCGGTGGATCGATGTTCATCTGTTCCCCTCGCGCATGGGACGTTCAGTTTGATCTTGGCAGGTGCGGCTTTCGAGAAGCTGACAAGTGAGGAAAGGAATGCGACCGACCGCCAACTTTTCGGGGGCTTCCCGCTCGGCTACCGACGCTGCGGGAGAGCGTCCCACGAACCTGCGTACCGCCAGGTAATCCCGCGTCTTCGGCGCGCCTGATGGGTTATGGATAACGTTGCGGCTGTGTAGCTCCACTGATAGTTGAACAGCCGCTGGTAGTGTGCCCGCAGCCGTGCTGCCCCACATCCTTTTACGCGGCTGGAAGTCGCGCAGAGCCTCGGAACGAAGCCACACTTAGCAAAGTATCGCGGCAGAGAAGTAAAGGAAGCGAAGAATTCTGCGCACAATCGGCACATCGAATCTGCCGAGCATCTGCTACGGCGCTTTGTGTCCCCCAGCTACTTCCAGCAGGAGCGAGCGTAACCGGCGGGCGCCGGCCTAGCCTAAGCAAGCGGACGGCTCGGTGGCCTGCAACACCATTTAAGAGCTGTGTGAGCGAGAAGGGGCTGTCTGCTCTCCAGTCGCGCCGCCGTCGTGGCAGGCCGCGGCGCCTGCGGCCCAGGCAGCCCGCAACATCTAATGAGTTCAGCCACAGCGCAAATAACGGCCGGACAAGACGCATGATTTTGATTTCGATATCAAGCTGTTTGTTTGCACGCCAGAGGGCGATCCGCCGCCTCGTACTGGCTGCTAGCGGAGCGGCAAACGGCCGTTCCAATTGCTTCGCTTGCCCGGCTCAAAATTCGCTCTTGCTCATAGCAATGTAGGAGATCCAGCACTTTCAGCAAGCCGACGAAACTATGCACCCCAAAGGCCCGTGTTCTCGGGCGCAGTCCACCGGTTGCTGGCCACGGCAAAGAGGAGGCGCTTCTGCGCGAGGCAGCATCCCTCTTTCTATGCGAATATATGCTCTGGTGGTCCGGGTGCGGGTCCTTCGCCGCGCGACGAACCAACCATCACCGGGATCAAGGTTTTCGATGGATGACGCCTTGCGAGTGCAATAATTCAAGCCCCCTCCTGGCGACACCCAACATGTCGCACGTCGGTCCTCCTTCACATCGGTCAGCTGCAAGGATTCCTGCACTGTCCGCACCGCGACACGTGCCAAGATGGCTGGATCCGATTCACCCTCTGCGGCCAGAGTCGACCTTCTCGGCAAGGCATGGCTTCAACGAAGAGGTCCGCCTCAGTTCGGGCACCATCCGGACGGCATCGTTTCAGAACGCTTCCCAGCTCGGTACACACTTTATTTTTGGACGATTTTCTAGGTCCAATGATGCTACTCAAAATAGAATCTGTTCATGCCGGCTCCGACTCACCCAGCCATTGTTTCCGAAAAATAGCAATCCCGGCTCCTTGGCGCGTTCCTCGAGTGAGGGTGGCGGTCGGGGTGGCCAATGGCTCACTTAAGTCTCTAAGTGCGTCAGCTTGTCGACAGCTGATCCTAATAGAGCGTGAACCAGAGAGCGACACGATCGGCTCAGGACTGCGAACCAGCTCAAACCGGGACGGGACATGGACCCATTTAACAGCATCAACCCATTCGACCGAGACTCTGCTTACAACGCCGCGGTGCCACAACCGCAACAGCAGCAAGCGGAGTTTGAGCCGTACTTGGATGCAGTGCCGCAGCTTGATACCCCCGCCGTCGCAGAGGCTCCTGTTTCTCCAGATCGCTACAATCCTCATCTGTCTGACGAAGACCGTGGGCTCACCCAGGCGTTGGAATTTGGGCACCATAGTGCCGGCGGTCCTCATCCCCAAGACGCAGTCACCAGACGCGTCGGGGACGCCGCTGCGCAGCACAGCGCGCCCCGGGAAGCTTTGAGTTGGCCGAAGGAGCTGACTGCGGAAGGTCACGATCAGGATCCGCTGCGAGGGATGATGGGCGAACCCATCCTAGCATCGTCTCTCAAGCCAACCGCGCGCGATCACCAGGCACCGGATCGCGGAGAAGCCGTTCGTCACTTCAACTGGAGCGACGGCTACCAGCCGGCTCCGAACGAGCTCACCGGGAGCACCCCCCTTTCAAGTCACGCGGCCCTCATGGGTAAGGATTACAGCGGGCAGTTGAGGCCTGCGAAGAGGCAGAGGACGCTAAGCCATGCGGAACTGGATGCCATTGAGCGCCAGCTGAGCGAGCCGGGCAATTCAATGGCTCGTGTGCTGATGGAAAGCGCCGGCGCACCGTCGCCTTTCGGGCCAGCGGTCGGTTCGCCATTGGTCCTTCCTGAGGAAGCTTACGATCAGGATCAGCTGTGGGCGATGGTGGAAGACGCCGGCCCATCATCGTCTCTCGAGCCAACCGCGCGCCATCAGCAGCCCCTGAATTTAGGAGCGGTCGTTCTTCCCTTCAACTTCCGGCAGGGCGACCAGCACGCCTCGGCTGCGCTTGACGGTAGCAGCATCTCGCCGAGCCAGGACAGCCGACCCAACAGTGTCGTGGTTCACACTGACCGCTGCACCGCGCTGTTCGTGCCCGCGGCGGCGATGAGCCGAAGCACCCCACTCAATCCACCCGGCGCTGCCATTCGCCCCGGATTTCGACCGGAAAACGTTCCGCAGCCCAGTGCGCGGCCGGCGAATCGGGCCTCGCCAGCGCGGCTTGGACGGTCGACGGAAACAGCCGCTCCGGCGTCCTCCAGGGCTGAGACGACGTCCCCCGCGGTCCGCGAGATTTATGCTGCATCATTCGCCGTTCCCGAGGGCTTTTCGCACGGCACCCAACCCGCCCCGCACACGATGGTCTCCAAGCTCGGCCGCTGGGGCCTCTTGCCGGACGCTGCGCAGCCGGTAAAACAATATGACATTCGCGGCGAGCGCTACACCGCCCTCTTGGGGCCGGGAGGGCCCAACGACGTTCGGCTCATCCATCATCCACGAATGTAGACGCCGAGGAACACTCCCGACGCTAGGAGCCCGTCCAGATAGCTCTGGTATCGGGGTTGTTAATGGACGATAGTTTGCTCCCGCGACTCTTGCGAGTTCGGCGAAGTTCTGGGTGGTGCAGATGAGCGCCACCCGTCCCGATGAACTTGCGTGCATCATCGCTCAGCGACTCCTCTTTGAGCCGAACAGCCATCGGTTCTTTGTTATTTGCGAAGAGCCAGCGGCCAAAGCTGCGAAGAAAGCCAACGGTGTTCTTGCCGGTACGTTTGGCGGCATTGCCCTCGAGAAGGGCCTCCTCAAGCCCCGAAAGTAAGGGAAGCATCCTCGGCGAAAGAGGCTGTTTCCTGCGCTCCATTGCAACCCCGGGTCGACTGAGCTGACTGCGAGGCAGACGATTGGTCGGCGTCCATCAGCCCCAGATGCACATGCTGGTCGTGGCCTTCCGCAGAAAGCTCCTCTGGCCAACGCCGCGCTGCGCAGCGGCGTCGTCGATCCGCCTGGACTCTATCAGTGCCGTATCTTCGGGATCAGCAATGGTCGGGATACCGAGCGCGATCTCCATCGCTTTAGCGCCGACCGATGACTTCCGCAGCTGAGCCAGTGCTGCCCGACGTTGCCGCCGCCGCTCGTGTCCTGGTTATAGCTCTTGACATCTGCATCCAGCGCCTCCGCGGAAAGCCGGCCAGCAATGCCCTTTCTTATTTTTTTGAGGCAGATAGTCGCTGAAACCCCTGAGAGCAGTGCATAGACCTTCCCAACTACGCCACCGACGCTCGCCGATCGAGTTCGCTGAGATCCTGATCCGACAGCAGCAGCGCCGAAAAAAGTGCAGAGATCGAGGAAAAATCGAAATTGTGGCGGAGGCGCGATTAAACGACCCTACCAATTCTTGCAGAAGATTTGCGGGGCTCAGGTCAGTTAACTTGCTGGGTGTTAGTTTGGAGATATCTCAATGTTGATTGTTGAAACCATTTTGAAGCCAGACCAGTTTGGCGGTATTGGACTTTTCTCTGCTACTCTTCTACCTAAAGATACATTAATTTGGATTCATAATCCAATCGTTGATATTGCCGTGACGCCTGAACAGTACGAAACTTTACCTCCAACATTTCAAGCTTTACTTGACAAGCATGCCTATCCAAGAGACCTCGATGTTGATGATGGTGTTGTAGAGTACAATGCTGACAATGCCCGTTTCATGAATCACAGCAGTCAGCCAAACACATATCATGACGATCATTGCCGAATTTTCACAGCCTGTGACGTACAACCGGGTGAAGAACTGACTTGCGATTACTTGTCTTTCGATCCAAGGTGCGACTTATCGTGGGTTAAAGAGCTAGCGCCGAATCTTGGTGCCGGAAGGCGCCAGGCGGCGTTGGATTGAGTTTGCGGTCTGACGACGCTGATTCCGTCGGCAAATTTACACCGGGGAGAGTTTCGGCCGCGGTTGTCCCCTTCGAGACGACGCGAGTTGAAGATCATGCTGAGGGCGATCTTGTTCGACGCCCTTTGGCGCACACGAACGCGCTTTCGATGACGTTGGGAGCCCGCCTACGTGGAGTTCACTACATCTGTTGTGCCAACCTAAGGCTTCGTTACTGACTCGCTGACTGGCTAAAGTCCGCAACGCGTCCTGGCAGCGAAAACACTGGGCTGCTGCTACGATTCCCCTGGGAGTCTGGCGGAGCTGGTCGGGGTTGCGGCAGCCGATCGTCCGTTGCGGAGAGGTAGGCGGCATCGTCCCGATCGGTCTTCACCGGCATAGCTGAAAGCGGTGCCTTGCCTGGCGGCTTCCAAACTAACGGCCGGAAGCCCCGCTCCGAATAGATTCGCGTCAGCCATTCTGAATTCGGTTCTGACTCCAGGCCCACCCGCTCAACTTGACTGGCCCAAGGCTTAAGGTACCCCACAATCGATGGCGCAGAACAACCTTTCCGGTCCCGTCGACCTCCCATATCGCAAGGAGTTTAGGAAAACATCCAGGCCGACGTAGATCATGGCTTTCCCCCTTCGTATGAACGGGTTCATGATCGCCAGGCAAAAGGGGCTACTTGGCAAATAGGCCAGGCGATTGGGACCGAATACCCGACCTCTTCCGAACAGCGGCTGCGCTTCATGTTCTGCTCGTTGTTGTGGGCCCGAGCGAACTTCAACCTGGATTGAGCCTGAGGGTGCGTGAGACCTGCGGTTAACGCCTATTGGAATTTGTAAGACGCGACTGTTGATGAAACCTGGCGATGAAACCTTCCCCTCGGACTAATCCTAGAAGGCTCAGGGTACGTATGATCATAGGTGATTGAATCATCGTCCCTTCGGCCGCTGGCCGCAAACGCGCCATCTAATTGCCTCGTCGCCCAAATCCCGCATCCTCCGCAACGTCAAACTATTTTTCGAATCGGTCGACATCATACTCAAAAAATAAAAGCCCTATTTTATGTCACGATGCTAGCTTCCGCGCGCTGGCAATATGCCGGTCACTCTGGAGAAAGTGGATGAATACAACCGCTATCAATGACACCGCTATCAATGACACGGTGCAGGACCTCGGGGACGCCACCGAGCTCACAAAAGGCTTTGGGGGCTCGTGGCGCGCAGAACACACGACCGGCGATTATTATTACATGGATGATTCCGATTGACGCGGATCGCCTTGATGGGATGGGCTTCGGCCCATCCCATCAGTTTGAGGGCGCGGTGGGCAAGGGATCGCTGCTGTGAGCGACATATTTCATGCGTGGTCTAACGGGCGTTGGATCAGCCTCGACCTGCAATCCAATCGTTACAGCATGGCTACCACATCTGTAGCTTGTCCGGAGGAGCATGAACGGCTAACCGAGACGACGGCAAAGTTGCGCGATTGCCTGAGTTCACCGCCAGCCTTTTTCCCACCCCTCCATCTGGTGTGGCACTATGCGCGTGCGGCTCATGCTGCTCGCGTCGTTCGCGGCCAGACCATCGTTCGTCAACTCGACTTTTTACGTGCCTCGCGTCGCGGTACGGCACCGGTGTCCGTGGGAGTCGAAACAATCCATTACTACGCCAGCGTATTCCAACATCTGCGCAATCTTCGCTTTCGCCGCCCGCGCTGTCTTGAGGATTCCGTGGGTGGGTATCTCTTTTTCTATCCCTACATCGCATCACTCGAGCTCCTCGTGGGTGTGAAGCAGCCACCTTTCAGAGCCCACGCCTGGCTGCAATCTGGCGACCTCATTTTGAACGACGCGAAGCGTGCTGTGGAGGAGTACAGCGTCATCTTGAGATTCGAGAAATGAGACTCAATGCAGATTGGCTCTTGGATTCAGCCAAGCAGCTTGCCACCATCGTTGTAAACGGCCGCGTGGAAATCACGGTGCTCAACGATATTGTTGACGCCGACACCGGCATGCCGACTCAATTGGAACCAACACACTTCAAAGGCACGTCTCTGCCGGAGATTGTGGCTCTGCTGCAGGAGCGGTACGCTGGCGATGCGGCTTTCATTGTTCGCGCGCCAAGTGGCATCGCGATCGTACGCCCCCCTTTCTCGGAAATATCCATCTTCTACCAGGTCAGAAATGATGTGATTGAGTGCTGGGCAGGACTGAAGCTGCCAGATGCCGCCTTGGCGCAACGCCGCGCCTTCAACTTTGGCTATTTGACGGGCTTGATATGCAACGCGTCCTGGTTGACCCCGGAAACAGGGTTGTGTGGGATTTTCGAGCTACTGAGTGGCGCGGCGCTCATCGTCTCAAGTGGCACCTTTCGGCAAGTCGATTTTCTGGCGGGCGCCGTGGCCAGGCTCAACGCGTCAGCGGTCTCTTTTGAGGATGACGCGGCCAGCTTTCGCCAATTGATCTCGGCGAGCGTCGCTCACAAAACGCGCCGCTACGGCGGTGCTTTCAGCATTGAATGTTCCGGGGGCCTTGATTCGTCGGTAGTGGCGTTGGCTGCGGCCGACCTCCATCGAGATAGGTCCCTCTCCCTCCTGAACAGCTACTCAGAGACTGACGTCAATGGTGACGAACGCTTCTTTTTTGCCGCACTAGCCGAGCAGGTGGGCGGCGCGCCAACCTATGTCGAAGCGAATGCTCGCTCGTCGATGACCCACCTATCGTCAGAATTGCTAGCTCCAACGCCGCGACCTTGTAAGCTAGCCGCCACGATCGCCACAACAGCTCAACTTCACGAGGCTGCGCAGGCTGCAGGATCGCGCGTGGTACTCACAGGAGATGGAGGCGACCAACTATTTCTCAGAATGCGCCGCTTGACGATGGCCAGAGAGCTGCTTGCCGAATCCCGATCGCCAGGAGAGGCATTGCGCGAGCTCGCCGGCCTTGCGATTCAGGCTCGAGCGTCTGTCTGGCGTGTTCTTCGCGACGTGATCACCGGTCAGAGCAGCCGGGACTTACGCCGGCATATGTTCGGTGATCTTCGATTTCCGCAGTCGCCTGTCGCATCCGTGCCGCCGGATATCCGTGCAGAGCTCGTACCTGGCGCCAGGTCCCTACGCCACCTGCCGACGACGCGACTGTTTCAGTTCTTCGGCATGCGCAATGCGGAGCTCAATCGCATCGCACTGCGAGACATTGCGGTAGAAGAGCGAAAGGCCTTTGTGTTCTGGCCGCTCATCAAGGCGGGCCTCCTCGCGGCTCGCCGACATCACCACTCAAATGGAATTGATCGTGCACTTGAGCGCGAGGCCTTCCGGGAAGACTTGCCCGACGTGATCTATTATCGTGTTGGCAAAGGTGCCGGGCGCGACATGCTAATGCGGTACGAATATGGTGCTTTGGCGTCACGTGTCGAGCGTAGTGCATTGTATCGGCACGGCTTGATCTCCCGCGATCTCCTCCGTTCTGCTATCGACAATTTGTCTTACGACTCAGCGTTTGCACTCGTTCGTGTCTGCGCTGTTGCCGATTGGATGGACCTTCATGAACTCGGGTAAGCCGCTCTTATCCCCGCTCCAATGGGACATCATCAAGACGAGCTTGCAATCTTCTCGCCTTCTTGTCGTGGGCTTCCTGCTCACGACCATTGCAGCGTCCGCCTGCACGGTCGCCGGGCCGCTCTTGTTCTCACGGGCCGTCGCCCGGCTGGCCAGCGCGCCGCCGCTTTATACGCTCAGTTTGTTGTTGCTGTTTGCCGTTACGGCCGCGCTTGCTCGGTGCTTGCAGGAGGTCAAGGCGGTTCTGTCGAACAGGCTCGAACAGGACGTTCGTAATCTCTCCAGCAAGAAGATCATGGCCGCTCTGGTGAGCGCCGAGGGATCGCTGTTTGCTCAAAACAATCCGAGCAAGATTTCGGCAATGGTAGAGAGTTGGCACCAGTCCAATAAGATCTACATCCAGCTCTATTTGATGGTGCTGATGGGCGGGGTCGCCGATGTTGCGTTCTCGTTCCTTGCCGTCGGTGGAGCCGCCAATTGGTTTGTGGCGCTGTTCGTCGTAGCCTACGGCGCCGTCCTCGTACTGATAACGTGGAAGAGCAATAGCGTTACAAAGGTGTATCAGGCTCAGGCGCAGGCCTCAAGTAACGAGGGTTCGAACGTTTTAGGAAATGCAATCGAAAACATCGTTTCGATCAGGGTGTTTCGCGCTCAACCTTGGATCGCTGAGTTGTATGATCGCCAGACCACCGCCACGCGCCGAGCCTGGCTCAGGTTCTATGGTGTCCGATTGCGCTATGGCGCTTTGCAAGCCACCCTCTTGTTCGTTCAGTATGCCTCGATCTTGGGGCTTTCGCTGTGGCTCTATGAGCGGTCAGGCGAGATAGGTGGGCTCGTCATGGTGAGCATGATCCTGGTTCAACTGAACCGGCCGTTCGAGCTTATCGGCATGTCAATTCGGGACATCATCGTTGCGCGCGGCATGGCCGGACCGCTGCAGGCGCTGCTTGATGCACATGCCCCAGCGGCACGACCCGCTATGCTCAAGCGTAGTATGCCGATATCGGGCTCACTCACCATTTCCATCAGCGCGCTTTCGTTTGGTTATGAGCGAGCCGCCTCGCCGCTTCTCTCTGGGATAACGGGCGAGTTCAAGCCCGGCGTCATCAACTTCATCATCGGACGGTCGGGCGCTGGCAAATCGACGCTTATGCAACTCCTGCTAAAAATGCATCAAGGCTACAGCGGCCTGGTACGCGTTGGCTCCCTGGACCTGACCACGATCGATCCGGAAGATTACTTGGCGCACGTAGGTTACGTGCCCCAAGAACCCATGATGATGAATCTGAGTATCCGCGAAAACGTTCTGCTGGGCCGCCCGTTTTCCGATGCGGACGTGTTCCACGCGCTAGAATGCGTCCATCTGGCTGATAAGGTGACTTCCTTGCGGGACGGTTTGGACTACCGCGTCGGCGAACGGGGCCAATTGCTAAGCGGCGGCGAGAGGCAGCGCCTTGCGATCGCCCGTGCACTCATCGCAAGGCCTCGGCTGTTGCTCCTCGATGAGGCCAGTTCCGGGCTGGACGAGCAGACCGAGCGCGGAATCTTCGACGAACTTCGGCAACTCGCGTCGGACACGACGATCATAGCAATTACGCACCGCCGGGCCGTGATAAGTTCACATGACTCCGTGCTAGATTTGTCGTGGTCGGCATCCGCGAGAGCCTCGCCTGTGCTCGCATAACTTCCGTGACCCGGCGTCTGAAAAAGCCCTGAATGGCACGGGCTGCGGCCTTGTGCTGCCCTTCGACCATCAACGCACTAATACTTTGGCTTTCGACAAGCAAATCGCTGTAGTACGTACGCGTTCCCATGGCGCGTGAAAGGTAGACATAAACGACGTCCGCGACGTGATCCGCAATGTGGCGATGCTGTTTGACCAGCAACGCGCGCCGATAGCACTCGCCTACTTTCAAGAAGAGCTTGGCGGGATCCGCATTGCTTGCGTAAATGGGATTAATTTCACCGCAGAAGCTTGCCGCCACTTCGTCGATCAGCTTCGCCTTGGTGAAATCGCTGATGCTATCGACATACATTTGCGACAGCATATTGCAGAACAGGATGGCTTGGTGTGGGTCGATCGGCCTGGCGTTGAATCCCTTGTGGTCGACATTTTGCACCACATCGCGCTCAGTCAGCCGTATCAAAGCCTCTCGTACGGGCGAAATGCCGACGCGAAGCTCATCGGCAATATCGGCAGGCTTCAAGGCTGTGCCGGGTAGCCAATGGCCCAATAATAGACGCTCGCGCAAGGCCTCGAATACTGGATGCTGTGTCTCAAAAGCCATGATTACTCGCCCGTTCAACCGTCCTGACTGAGGCGGCCAAGGGGGCCTCACCTCTTGGCATAGCTCATGCCGCCCCGGAAGCCCATGAGCGGTCCGGTCCGTGGCGAAATGGCTGCTGGGGTAGGCCGCCATGGCAGGGCTTCCGCCAGGGCCACGAAGCTCTGCCGCAGAGTACGACCTGGGTATGTCCAAAGCGGAATCGGCGGTCGGAACGGGTAGAGGCGATGATCGAGCGGCATTTCTTCTGTGCAACTCGCCCAAGAAGCAGCATCGCTGCCACGAATGCAGATGTCGGCGCCAACATGTTGGTTTCGCTGTTCACGATGTTGCGTCGGCACTCGCGGTCCTCCTTGATCATGACCAACGAGCCGGGCGGCATGGAGAGATTGAGTTCCGCCGTTCCTCTTCGTGGTCCGCTCGTTATCAGAATTGAACGGCATCCGCACCACCTAATCCGCTGGTCGAAAATCAGGAGTCCAGTTCAGTTCCTCGCTCGCCGAAGATGCTGAAGATATTCCAAATGGCTCGGCAATGTGCGGACTAACTCGGCTGTCCGATCCCGCACTGCTTGGAATGCCGCAACGGCAGCGCTTACGTTAGAGTGCCGCAGAGTAAGCAAGCTATTGACGGGTCGATAATGCAACCCGAGCAGCATCACAGAATACGAGTAGAATTCGAAGCCGTGATAACACGAGTTGATACTCCTTTCGTTCGGAAGCCGCTTTTTCCAAAGTGCAAGACGTTGATCCACCGAGGAAGGTACAGAGATCTCCTTTGTCGCCTTCCAAAACGGCGTGTCAGCCCTATCAGAAGCGCGATAATGAAGGACAAGAAAGTCGCGCACCCCATCGATGCAATCGGCAATGATCCTATTGTAGTCGGCCACTACGTCCGGGTCCGTCGTGGAACCTGAATAATGACGTAGGAGCTCCTCAATGCCGAACTGAATGAAGAAAATCCCGGTCGACTCTAGTGGCTCTACGAAACCGGAGGACAAACCGATTGCGACGCAGTTTTTGACCCAAGAATTGCGGCAACGGCCGATTCGCATCTTGATGTGATTTGCGATGCAATCTGTCGCGCGCGGACCTAAATGTGCGCGAAGGTCAGATTCAGCTTGCTCGGAAGAGATGAACTGACTGCAATAGACGTAGCCGGTCCCCACGCGATTATAGAGAGGAATATTCCACACCCAGCCGGACGGTAAAGCAGTGGCTGAGGTAAAGGGCTCGATATTTGATGTGTCGGCTTGGTAGGGGACCTGCAGCGCTATCGCGCGGTCGTTCAGCAAGACGTCTTGGAACGAAACGAACGGTTCCTTGAGTGCCTGGTTGATGAGGAGACCGCGAAAACCGGTACAATCTACATAAAGCGATCCTTTCACTGCCCCATTTCTGCGCGTCCTGAGACAATCGATCGAACCATCACTCGAGAGCAGCACGTCTTCGACATCGTCTTTGATGCACCGAACGCCAAGCGCCGTCGCATAATTCTTAAGAAAGCTCGCGAGCAGACTGGCTTCAAAATGATACCCATAAGGGTACTGCAACCGGTGATCAGACAGGAATGTATTTGGCGGCGCCTCGCTAGCAAAATTGAAGGTGGTTTTGACCTTGTGATCGAAGACTTCACCGTTCAAGTATCTTGGAGATCTGTTGTTCTCGCATAGAGAGGGGGTGGTAAAGCAGGCGGAATCGAATGGTGTCTCATTAGGCTTTAGGTGTAACCACCATTCGCCAAGATTGTTTCCGTCTATGACCTCATAGCGTTGAAACGGATGATAGAAATGACCGCCCCCAGCGGTCCAATTGGTGAATTTGATCGCGAGCTTATAGGTAGCATTACAAGGTGGCATCCATTCCGATTCATCAAGGCCAAGATAATCAAAAAATAATTTCATTGTGCTGAAGCTGGCTTCACCAACCCCAATGGTGCCAACGTTAGCAGACTCGATAAGCGCGATATCGACACCCCTCAACGCTTTTTTGAGATAGGCGGCAGTCATCCATCCTGCCGACCCGCCGCCCAAAATCACGATAGATTCGCTGGTCATCATGGCTGCCGTTTCGTTCATCAAATGTTAGTCGTTTGTTAAAGTTGTTCAATCGGTGCAGAGCTCCAGCTTCGCTCGATCGATAAGAGCATCGCTTGGCACGCTCGCGTCGAGGTCAGGGGAGGATTTCACCGCTTGTGAGATTGAAGCTATCCCGCCTTAAAGGCGATGGCTCATAACCGCGTTTGAAGGCGCAGCCGCGTTCGTAACGAGAGATCAGCATCGGCAATTCGCAAGCCTCCACTTGCGTAATGGCGTCGTGTTGGTGCTCCCAGGTGCATTCGAAGGCGGAAGGGGCTTGCATCGGGTGAACAACACCGCCACCATTGCTAATGAAGAGCGTTGAGACCGTCCAAACCGCCCTGCTTTTCGCTGATGACGGGATTCCCGCGGCGTGAGCCTAAGAGTTGAGACATTCGCAATCCGTGTCGGTCGTTGGAGAGCCTTCGCGTGGTCGGGGACCGTCCCACCTATCTGAGATACAACCTGACGCTGCGTGCGATTCAAGTGATCTGAGGCCGGCAAACTGGACATTTTTGGCTAGAGCTTTCGCCGCCGAATCCTCTCGGCTGGGAGGAGCGACAGATGATGAAGGCCTCAAAATTTTCCAAGAAGGCGTTCATTCTCAAGCGGTTGCGGTTGCGGAGATCTGCCGCAGGGCCGGAGTCAGCTAGGCGACCTATTTCGACTGGAAAAGGAAGTACCACGGATTGCTGCCGACCGAGATGCGACGGTTGAAGCAACTCGAGCTTGTCCGATCGCACCTTTGGTGCGGAGTCGTCGCCGATTGCTACCTGACGGCTGCGATCGCAAGATCAGAGCAGGCGCCACCTGTTCGGCGCCCGCCAATTTTGTCGCAAACCCGCCACTGCACAGCAGCGCAATGTCTGGGGCCGCGCGACAACTGCGGCGGGTTCTCTTATTTGTCTTTGCTGGCAAGTGCGCGATCAGTTCAAGGCTTCAATGGGGTCGCAAGAGGCCGGCATTTTTATTGCACAATTATCATGAGCTTCGTCCTGACAACGCTTCAGTCTACATGTGGACTGGCGCACTAGCCGTGCCAGATCATCAAGGTAGAGACGTGTGCGGCAAGTGGAGTGCAACGTGCGCGCCCTGACTGGTCGAAATGCTCAGGCCAGCGATCGCGCTTCACACGGATCGAGGATGGCCAAGCAATTTACTCAGGAGAAGCCGGACTCGGTCCTCGATGCCGCAGACCAACGCTTGACCCGCCGCGCCGTTTTGGGTGCAACGATCGGCAATATTCTCGAATTCTACGACTTCGGGACCTATAGCTTTTTCGCAATCCAGATCGGCCAAGCGTTCTTCCCGGCAAGCGACCCGTTCGCCAGCCTCATGCTGTCGCTCGCAACCTTCGGCGCGGGTTTTGTGACCAGACCGATCGGGGCCATCGTGCTCGGCTCGTATTCGGATCGGGCCGGCCGCCGGCCCGCGATGACCGCCAGCTTTGCCATGATGAGCGCCGCGATCCTGTTGTTGGCTGTTACGCCCTCGTACGAGACAATAGGAATTGCCGCTCCGCTGCTGGTCATTTTCGCACGTTTAGTGCAGGGCTTCGCGCTGGGCGGTGAGGTTGGTCCGACGACCGCGTATTTGATGGAAGCGGCCCCGACCGAAGGACGCGGTCTTGCTGTCTCGTTTCAACCCGCCAGCCAACAGATCGCTGCGACGGCCGGAGCGCTCGTTGGAGTAATACTCTCCCTCACCATGACGAGCGAGGCACTCAATGCGTACGGATGGCGGATCGCGCTGTTGCTCGGCGCCGTCACATTACCGTTCGGACTTTGGTTGCGGAGCGCCCTGCCCGAAACGTTGCACCGCCCCGAGGCGCCGGCTCTCGTCATGCAACCTGTAGGGAGGTCGCCTGCCGCTCGCCGCATCATGAGCTTGGGATTTGTCATCTTGGCCAGCTGCACGATCATTACTTATGTCACGGGATATATGACCACCTATGCGCTGAACACCCTGCACGTTTCCGCGCCTCTCGCCTTTGGTACCACGCTCATCAGCAATACGGTAGGAATTGCTGCCGCACTGCTGGGCGGCTGGCTCGCAGACCGCGCAGGCCGTCGGCACATCATGATATGGCCGCAGGTCACTGCATTGCTGATGACCTATCCGGTATTCTTGTGGATTGCAGAGAGCCGTAGTGCCCTCGCACTTCTCGGAGGTCTCGGCGCGCTTACCCTGATCGGAACGATTCCGTATAGCGCCTTCTATGTGAGCATGGCCGAAGGTTTGCCCAAGAACATTCGTGGTGGCGCCTTCGCGACGATCTACGCTTTTGCGATAGCGATTTTCGGAGGCACAGCTCAACCAGTCGTCACCTGGCTGATCCACCTTACCGGGAGCGCGCTCGCGCCCGCCTGGTACATGCTTGTCGCTAGCGCGGTCGGACTCTTTGCCATGCTCATGATGCCGGAGACGGCACCACTTAGAGCTCTGCGCACAAGTAAAAACCCGTCATAGCGCCGGACAATGTGATCACGGGTCACCTGCGGATGATATCGCGCGCTGCCTCGCGCTGGCCAACAAGAATGTACGTCGCCGCCTTTGATGCGGTCGGTCGCGGCCATCGAGAGCACCGACAGCACGGACGGCTCCGACAGCACTCAGGAGTCTTGTCGACTGTTGCCAGCGCCATCAGACTGTCGGGCGCTCGCGGCACTTAACACGACCCGATCGACGAAGCGCCTGCCGCCCACGAGGCGCGGATGGCCGCTTGTCCGAAATGCCAAGCCCCGGGGTCGGGGCGAATATTGGCAATCGGCGTCCTAGAATATTTCGCGTCCACCGGAGCAGGGGTCGCAAACTCCGTCATAGATGCCGAGGATCGTCTCTACGACGTGGGTAGCTCCTTGAGCTGCCAAGACATCTCGTCCAGCAATGCAACCTCCATTGCAGACAGTCAACGCGCCGGGCTGATCATTCCCTTCGCCTATGTCACTGACAAGCCGCAGTCGGTCAGGTCGATCACGACGTCGGTTGTAGAAACGACGCCTCTGCGATGAGTGATCGCCAACACCGTCACATCTTTGGCTAGAGTGCGGATATGGTCCATAATGTCCCGCTCGGTTTGTTCGTCGAGCGCGGAGCTGGCCTCATCGAGAAGAAGGATCGCCGGCTCGCCATAAAGCGCGCGGGCAATAGCAATACGCTGGCGCTCCCCGCCGGAAATTTTCAAACCGCGTTCTCCAACGGCTGTGTCAAATCCTGCCGGCAAAGCCTCGATAAAGGGGAGAATAGCGGCTTTTTCCGAGGCAGCGCGAAGGCGCACCTCGTTGCGGGGCCGTCCTAGTAGGATGTTGTCGGCTAGCGACTCATTGAGCAACATCACGTCCTGCGGCACGACAGCAACTGCGGCATACCAATCCGCGCGATCGATGCCCGCTATATCGGTTCCATCTAGCAGAATACGACCACAGTCTGGTTCAATCGATTTTAAGACGAGCTTAAAAATTGTCGACTTTCCCGATCCGGATTCACCGACAAGGAAGGTGATCCCGCCGCGCCCAGCCATAAACGAGACGTTCGTGACGCCACGACCGTTGTCGTAGGTATAACCAATGCCCTCGAAAGATAGCTGGCCAGCGGAGGGGGTAAAATCTTGAGCGTGAAATGCTTGCCGCTCTTCTGGTGCGGCCCACAGCCTAGTTAGAGGGATGAGGTCGGCTCGCGACCGCGCCACGTCAGAGATCGCTCGCGCAACCATCTCGAATGGCATATTGAGCTGGAGTAAAAGCGTGTTGAATAGCACCATATCCCCGATGGTGACCGCGCCAACCTGGTATTCAGGTATAAGAAGGAAAAGCGTGACCGCAAATTGTAGCGCGACGGCTGGGCCGAGCACGGCGATGTAGGCAAGGCGTTGCAACACATAGGCTCGCCAGTTGTCACGCACCTCCCGCGCCTTCATCGTAAAGCGCTGGCTCATCCATGTATGACTGCCGAAATAGCGCAAAGTGTCCATGGCGTTCATGACGTTGCCAACGAAACGCTCATTCTCCTGTCGGGCCTCGCTGGCCCGATTCAGGAACACGTACGCCCGACGCGTGGAACTCCACGTCAATGTAATCGCGACTACCCCATAGACGACAACGATTGCAGCGATCTGGATATTGAGGCGCGCACCGAGAGTAGCGAGCGTAAGTAGAAGTTGTGTTGCAGCAGGGATGAAGACGATGGTCCCAAGCTGGAGCAACGCCGTCAGCGCGCTACGCCCGCGCGCGGCCGCACTCTGTATCTCCACGGGATTGTGCTCAAGAAAAAAAGCCGCGGTTTTCCTCAGGATGCGATCGAAGAAGCCTGTTGCAGCGATGAAGCCCAGGTTCTCGGCTGTCATAAAGGAGAGATACTGGAGCATGCGCTGCAATGCGGAGGCTACACCGAGTAGGACCGCATAGCCAGCGAACCCCCACGCAAGCGCCGACATGTCTCGCCCGCGCGGGAGACGGTCAATGAGATACGAAAATACATAGGGCGCTGCGACGCTGGTCGCGCTGGAGATCAGCGCCACTGCGACAACGACGAGAAGCAACCACCGATCAGACCGCCAGTACGCATGCAAAATTTCGGAAATCGGTGACAACGTGCTGTCGTTCGACATGACCTGCGGCGGATCGAGTAAATGGGCTTTGCTTAGGCTGAAAGAGCCGACATAGCCTTGTTCGCACGATTTCGATTCCATGCGAGCTCACATGCAAGCTCACCGGAATTTACTTTTGTGTACCATTGCTTGGCTTCAAATCAATCGGTCCAGCACCGCCATCAACTCACCAACCCTGGTAGGTTGCCGTGCGTCTTCTCACATGAGAGATCATATTTTGTGGCTTCAAAACCGCTGCCGCGCCACCCTCCGTCATTTTCTGGAGCCTAGCTCACAGCACGAGAAGTACGGGTCGGAACAGCCGTTACGGGCGGAGAAGGGATGAAATTGGACGTTCACGTTAGTCGACCCGATGGAAAGAGATATCAAGGAACATTTTCAGCGGAGGGGCACTCGCGGGCGGAGCCGCGACGCTATAAGCTACCTCTTCACCCGATCGTTCATCTAGCTTTGGGCACTTTGCGGTCAACGAGCGCGAGCGACCCGGCGACGCATCTGAAACACTTTCGCCGCCCACGATTGCTCGCGGTTCACGGCCCCGCGATGCACCGCCGTGGACCGTGGACCATACGGGACGCTCGGTTCCGACGCGTCCGCACGATCTTGCGAGAATTTCTTGCCCCCGCGCCCGTTCGCCTGAAGAAAAAAGCAAAGCACGACATCCATGACGTCCGAAAACCGAAACATCGAGCCGATGGATGCTTTCGGGCGTAGTATCGAAAAGCATCTATCCCGAGAATTCGACCAGTTGCACATCGTGCAAGGGCTCGCGTCGGAATGCAGCGTCGCTGCTCAAAAACGACTTTTCCGTTCACTCAACCTACGCCGATTGAGCATTTGCGCGATTGGCGATCGTCACCCGACTGGATGTTTAGTGAGCAATCGCTCAGATCCTCTTACAGAAGAAGATGGCGTGGCTTGCACCATCTGGCAGCGTACCCGTACGAGATGAGAATGCGGCCGCTGTCGGAGCAAGCGGCCGTACGAGGCTCTATCCTCATTCTCTGCTTAATTTGTTTTCCGTTGTCAGTGTCGTACGCACGACGGATCGGTCAAACAAAAAAACAGGTCGCAGATACCATCCAACGGGTCATCCGCGCACTGAGGATATGACGTATCGGCTACCTGCACCTTGGTGGTGACCGGTTGCGCGGCAACCTTTGCAACAAAAGTCGGCACCGCCGCCGTTGCAAGCGCGAGGGCGCTCGCAGTCACAAACACGAACTTTTTCATTCGAGAAATCGCTTCCCTAGGTTGGCCCCAGCCGTCCTCGACGTCTATATGACGAAGCTGCAAGTGGTAAAATTGATTTTCTTGATTGGGTCTATCTACGGAATGGATAAGTTCGGACATCACCAAATGGCTTTATCTTAAGCCGCTCGGAACCTGCAAAGGCCGTTATGGTCGAGACTTCAAATCGTCAACGAGATCGCCCGGGAGATCAAAAGCGAGGTGATGCGCCGGCTGCTTGGGGCGCGCGGCATCGAGCTGTAAAGATCGCTCAGGCCCATGATACGGATTGCTGTCGTGAGCTCGCGCCATGACCCAATGGACAGCCCTCGCCAAGCTGATCGGGCTGCGGAGGCATCGCCTACTCTTCCGGCGATGCCACCGTTGGTCGGTCGTGATGGCGGCTGAAAAAACCAGGGGCATGACCGACCATAGGCCCATGTACGGAATTGTCTCGGCGGCGCTCCGGCGCCATTGTCATTTGAAGAGAAGCAGCTCCGACGTCACTCGGCTTGAGGCGCTCAACGAAGAACGACAAGCCCCAGCATCCTCCGGGGGTCTGGAGGCGGGATGCTGGGGCCGTCGTAGCCTTATGCAAGAGTAGCAATCAGGCAGCGTTGTTGTGCATCGCCCGATTCGATTCGTCAAAGCGGCCCGGGATACTCAGCTCCCGTGCATCCGGACCATCCGCAGGCCGTTCAAGCTCCGCCTCGGGTTTGCGCGCCAGTTCGCGGCGGTCAGACAGACGAAAGCACTGTTACATCCGAGCGGATCGCCGCCGGCATCAGGCACATGTTTCTCCGCCTGCCGCACTCGGTGGCCTAGCTTCTCGCCCGAGCGCCGATCTTCGCCACGCCTCGTAATGGCAGCTTGCTTGTCCGGCGATCGACAATTGTCCGGATCGCCGGCTGACAAGCATCCCGTGGCGCGTGTTTTCTTCCCCAGGCTCCATCCTTTTGCGAGATGGAGCCCGATGGGGCTCGGTGCAGCTCAGGCAATCCGCCGAGCCGATCCGGAGGCATGAAAGCTGCCACCAAACGGCACACTGCCGCAAGACAACCAGCTCACTAGATTCCCAGTCGAGCCATCTGCGCCGACACGTGCTCCGGATCGGGAAGGGGGTGCCACGCATGGCCGCCAGCGGCGGTGCTCAACAACGACCTACAGAACGCAGGGGTGAGCTTGCCGCGGTGGATCACGACATTCTCGTGCCCCTCGGCGGCTCGAGCGCTCTGCCAGTGCTGATTGTAGCCGCGCTGTTCGTCGGACTTCACGTGGCAAGCGGCGAATTCGCGATCGCCCAGCGTTGCCAATTGCCAGGCATGTACCGGCCGCTTAGTATGGATGTGCACCCACATCGGGCTTGGCTTCGCACCGTTGCGCAGCGCCTTGGGCTGCAGCTTGATCTCGAACAGCGTCCCTGGCTCTTCCCTCAAGGCGCGCGGTGGATCCACTGACGCCAGTTCCCCCGCCGCGCGCAACTGCTCAAGGTACTTTTGCGATGGAAACGCATAGGTTTTCATGCAATCGCTCGTGATTGCTGCCTTTCGCGCGTTCAGTGAGTTTGCCTGTCCCTGCACCTCGGACCACATCCCTTTGAGCCGGACTATTTTTTCGTGCACTTCGGGCACTTGCGCAGCCGTGAGCAGGCCACGTCGGCGAGGCTCCTCCAGCGCGGCTACACAGGCCTCAATCTCGGCGGCCTGCGTCTGCAAGCGCTTAATGACGAGATCCAAGACGTGGTCGGCGTCCTCGGGCTTCATCTGGCGCGCTTGCGAGACGGCGCTTTGCTGAGCCGGCAGATCGAACTGCAGCAGCTCGTCCAATCGCTCGAGCAATCCCGCCAGTGCTTTCCTGGACGGCGGAGCCTGCCACATCTGGAGGTGCTCGGTGGCAGAGGTTGACGCCCTCGCCCGCGCCTCCTCCGCGGTCGCGAGTTTCTTTGTACCGAGATCCGAGAGCACGATAACCTTGCCTGTCGGGGCTGTGGCGGCATCGGGCCTTGCGAGTTGCGGCTCGGCCGGGCGGGCCGTCGAACTCCCCTCGCCTGCGGCCGCTGCGCGCCTTCCTTTGCCCTTTCTGCGCGCTAAACTGCCTTCGCCCACCACGGCGGTATTTTCCGGCAGCGCAGCCCAAACCGGCGGTTCAATCGTGGCTGGCGTCTGTGGCTGCACTGCCAGCAGCCGCATGACTTCGTTCGCCGTAAGCCACGCACCTTCCACGATCTCGTCCAGCAACTGCAACGGAAGGTCAGCTCCCGTTCCGGCCTCCCTCAGCGTGGCGACCATGGAGCTCACCCCCGATGCGAATTCCGAAAGCCGCTCCATGACTCCTTCCAGAACGACGCGGTGCTCAACGTCGAGCGCCGCTCCATCGCTCTTCAGAACGGCGGCGGCGGTCGATACGAACGCCGGAAAAACATCTTCGATGAAGGTCCCGAGCAGACGCACCCGCCCGCTCTCGTCCATGAGGGCGCCGCGCACGTCTGGTTCCAGCGTGCTCGCTTGCGAGTTAATCAAGAGCTGAGCAAGAGCGATCCGCGATTGCAGATACATGCACTTCGTATTGAGCGCCCAGCCGGTATGCAGCCTTAATGCGGCCTCTTCGGCCTTGCGCATCTCGGCCGTAGCGCTTGCCAAGTCGGCAGTAGCCGCGCAGACTGACTGCATCCGCTCCGAGCGCAATGCCTTCTTTCCCCACCACTCCATGCAGGCCGCATAGTGTTCCGCCACGCTTGCAACCATGCGGCTCAGCTGGTCGGGCGTAGCGGTGCCTCTGATTTTCTCGAGCCAGCCTGTTGCTGTTTTTCTGCTCTCCTCCAGCTTGTCGACAATCTGCTTGGCCAAGCGGTTACATTCGTCGCCCGCGTCCAGCGTGTCATCGCGGAGCCGACGAGCCCGATCGTCGGGCAGAATGCGACGCGCCAGATCGGGGGGCAGATCGGCGTAGTGGTCCAGAACTGCTGAGCCTGCCCTGACGACTTGGTCGATCAGCTCTTGCGCCTCGGGCAAGTCCCGGGCGTGCCTGGCCGCTCGACGACAAGTTTCAAGCTCCTCAAGCAGGCTGTCCAATTTTCGCTTTGCTGCCTTAATCTCGTTCCGCGTTGGCGCCGCCACATCCGAAGTTGGTGGCGGGTTCGCGAGCGCCGCAGTTCTATCTTGAGGCCCGGAGCGCATCCGCTGCAGGACGGCGTCGAAGGATTGACTGCGTTCCCCCGGGAAGAGGCCGGGGTCCTGGCTCGAACTGCTTAATTGCCCGGTGCTGTCGGCTCCTGCAGCCCCAACCTGCGATGTGCCAGCTCGGCCAATGCCCGTCATATTTTATCTCCGATAAAAGTCGAGAATGCGCAGCCTGTCTGGATAGACCGCCTGGCTGACGACTAGCTGACCAAGAGCGTTCTTCCGGATGCACAAGAAAGCCGATGTCGCCTAGGGTTCCATTTTCCATCGCACCTCCTGTGTTGCTGAAGACAGCGATGCGGGATAACTGTTGCGGGATAATCAGCTGAGACGTGACCGCGGCCTGACGTGCCCCGGTTAAGATCTGCTGTGGACTGCGACAATACCGGCCGCGAGGCGATCCGGAAGAGTCCCGCCCCTATGCCGGTGGCTCTTTTCACAAGAACGGGCCAAGCCATCCCAAACGCTAGAGAGCAGCCAGGAGAACGCCCGCTTCCTGAACGGCGAATTGTGGTCAAGCAGAAATGGCCAGCGTACATCGATCGGCAGACCTACGGCCACCGCACGCGTCCCGCTATCGGTAAGACGACTTCGAGCGAAGAGCTTACCAAGCCAACGGCCATAGACCGAGTGTGACGAGACGCTGAAGGCCGATTCGTAACAACATTTCCCCGTCGAGCAGACTCGACGTTGCGCAAGTCCTTTTCAAACTACATCTCGCCGAGCCGGCGCCATCAAGCCCCGGTCAGATCACTCTCATAGAAATATGGCAGCGAGCGTACCAAGCGCACCGAGCATCAGCCCAATCAGCGAACCCGCCGTCGGCACGTCTCGAAATAGCAGAAGCGTCAGAATCGGCTCCACTACCAGAATAGCTCCCACCGATATCGCGACAACGATCCAGATATTCTTCAGATGCATGTAGCCCAGTGCGTATCCGCAAACGAGGAGGATGCCACCGAAGGATACCAGGAGAAACATCGGCAACAGCATTGCCAGATGACCGCCGGCCTTTCCAAATTGCCTTGAGGCAATCAACTCGGCGAATATCGAAAGCGCTTCTCCAAGGAAAATCGCTGCCACCGCTACACTCTTCAATATCAAGTTCATCGGCCTCTACGGTTCCGGCGATCCAAGGCAGCACGGAGACGGGGCATCGGAGTTACCGTGGCGGTTGCATTTTCGGCCTGTCAGGCGCTTGCAAGCGGTCCGCACGCTATCGCTCCTCATGGGGCACTTCAAACGTCTTCCGGTTGATGACGAGATCCCGACATTCAGCAATTGTTTCGCGTCGATCAAACCATCTTCGCTGCTTGCAGACGCGAAGATGGTTCAGGACGAGCCCATCCCCACCGCGTGCCGGCTGCCAGACCGGAGCGATCAGGCCCTAGGCTGCAATCTGCACGGGGAGAGCGGAATAGCCGTGCACGAAGTTGGACGCAATTCGCTCAGGTTCGCCGACAACCTTGACCTTCAGTCCCGCATCCAAAATCTCTTCCCAGAGGATTCTCAACTGCAGCTCCGCAAGATGTCGACCAAGACAACGATGGATGCCGAATCCGAACGAGAGATGCTGCCGCACATTCTTGCGGTCGATGACGAAACTGTTGGCGTTCTCAATGATCTCTTCATCCCGGTTGCCGGAGATGTACCACATGATAACCTTGTCGCCCTTCCTGATCTGTTTCCCGCCTACGATGCTATCGGTCGCGGCGGTACGGCGCATATGTGCGATCGGCGTCTGGTATCGAATAATCTCGGACACGGCGCTCGAGACCAGCTTGGGATTGTCGGTTAGTTTTCGCAGTTCGGAGGGGTACTGACTCATGAACAAGACGCCGCCGGTAATCGAGTTGCGCGTGGTGTCATTCCCCCCGACGATCAGCAGAATCAGATTTCCGAGAAACTCACTCGGCTTCATATGGCGTGTGGCGGGCGAGTGCGCCATCAAGGAAATCAGGTCGAGGCGCGGCTCGGCATTGATGCGCTCGTTCCAAAGTCGGGTGAAATAGTCCAGGCACTCGGACAAAATTGTGCTTCGCTTGTCCCAGCTGTCGATCGCGTGGCCTGCTTTTGGAGTTGTAACAGCTACGTCTGACCAATAGGTCAGGAGTCGCCGATCCTCGAATGGAAAGTCGAACAGCGTGGCGAGCATCTGCGTCGTCAACTCGATGGAGACCATATCCACCCAATTGAAAGCATTATTGCGCGGCAAGCCGTCCAGAATTGTTCTAACCCGAGAGCGGATGAGGCTTTCGAGCTTCGTCAGGCTTTCCGGTGCAACGATCGGACTTACGGTATTGCGCTGCTCGGCGTGTTTCGGAGGTCCCATCTTGATGAAACTCGGGGTCCAGTGCTCGTCAGGCACGTCGACGATCGCGACACCCTGCTCCGACGAGAATACGTTGTGATTCGTATCTACCGATACGATATCCCGGTATTTCGTCAGTGACCAATATGGACCATGAGGGCTGTCTTGACAGTAATGAACGGGATCTTCCCTTCGCAACCGCTCGAAGCAAGCCCAGATGCTGTCGTCTTGAAAGCGCTTGGCGTCGCTTACATCCAGATTGCTCAGCGGGATAATACACCCGTCGTCAGCTCTATGATCTTCCAATCGCCTTTTCATGATCATCTCCTCAGACTTTGCTCTCGAGAGCTTACGGATCCAAGGCCGCGATTCACCGTTTCGAGCTCCCGTGGCGTTTGGCTGCGACGAGCCGCTCGAACAGACTATCTCAAGGTCCAGCTAGCCCGCCCCTACCACATCGAGCAGTAAGGATCGCCTTGACTTTCCAAGTCGATCTACTCAGTGGATCAGTGAGATCTATCACCGCTGGTTGGACGACTGCTGTGCGCTGGAGGCAACATCAAGCCGAATGCACTGTCATAAGGTAGCCCCTGCGTTCAGGCACGGCCGGAGTAGCTACCTTTGTCAAAATCACGCTTTGCATAATCGTCTGGCTAGAAATGTTCAGGCAGATCGATCCAGACATCCGGAGGACCATTCAGGAGTGTATCCTGATCTGGAACGTAGATACTATCGAAGACTCTGAGACCATGAGCCATTGCCGCTCCAACAATTATGAAAGGCAGCTTGACCTGCTCCAGGTCTTCGAAGCTATCAGCGCCAACAATCCGAACAAAATCGAGTTTAAACTGTCGGAACGCTATTTTAGATGTAGCCGACGCTACCAGATCCTTGACGCTCGACGCGCCGTGGGCGATCTCTTTCCTCGAATGGTTGAGTGCCGTGAAGAGACACGACAGCTCATCAAGCTCGGAGCGGCTAAATCGCCTCAAGCGCGAGGAAATGGGCACTCCGTTCTTGTATCGCACGGTCGGCACAAATCGTATCTCACAATCAAGAAGCAAGTCTGCGACGGCGCGCTTCACCAGAAGCGCCTGACCGATATCTTTCAGGCCGAAGTAGCTGCGAGTCGGGCGCGCGTAGCAGATCCAGCGAATCGCACCGGTAACGGCTTCCTTCAGGTGTTCCTGGGGACCATCCAGACGCAAATCATAGTCATCTTGCGACACAAGCGTTCGATAGCCTGCCGGGAACATCTCGGCATCGTCAGACGAAAGCACGGCGGTCGCTCCTGCACGTAGCGCAAGCCGAATATCATCGTCCAAATTGAAATCGTAACTAACACCTGGCTCAAACTGGCTCTTGTTCGGATAGACTGTGACAATCGCGACGTCATTCTCGATTGCTGCTCTTCTGATCAGTTCTGCATGCCCAAGATGCAGGGCGCCTAGAGTGTGTACCGTCCCAATCGTCTGACCTGTTCTCGCCACCTCCCGGATGAACGCTTTGCCTGCGGAAAGACATGCCAGATGCATTTTCTTACTCCAGTTTCTTTGAGCGCCAAAAGAGTGCTCTGATCGCTCGGATCGCAGAAGGTTCGCCCCTTCGTGTCGTATTGGCCGCGCACAGCCCCAAAGAGCTTTAACGCCCGTTCACAGCTCGGATCGCCGCATCAACCTGTTCTAAGCTCACGGACACTGTAGTCCCTTCGATTTTGCGGTTTCCAAAGCAGTCAGGTTGACCCCTCTCGACCATGTCTGATCAACGATGAGAATTCAGCCAAATAGCTTGATGGCTCGCGCGGCTGATCACCCTTCAAAGCGGCCTGCAGTCCCGGACATCGGTCGGCAAAAAACGGTGGCTCGAATGTGGTTATCTTAGCGCCCGAAAAGTCGACCTTTACGAAGCTGGCTTGGAACGGCGATATCCCACTCAAGTTCGCGTCGCGCAAGGAAGATTGGTTCATGCGAACGTATGCGACGCGCGTGGCCTCCAGGTTGCTGTCGGTCATTCCCGTGGCGAGATATGCCTGAACGAGATTGGATCCTTCGAGATTTGCGTGATTCAATGCCATTGATTGCGGGGGATCACCGGTAATCATCGACCTGTAGAGGTAAGCCTGGGATAAGTCTGCATGTTCAAGATCGCAGTCGCGCACAAAGGCACAGCGGCCACGAAAGCCCGTGAATTTGGCGGCCCGCATTGTGCTCTCTGTTATCGAAATGCTCTCGCCTGATGCCCGAGACAGGTCCGCTCCATCGAGCTGACAGGAATGAATAGATGCGCCGTTCAACACAGCACCGACGAGGTTCGCGTCGGACAAGCTTACGGACAGAAGCCGCGCCTCGGTCAAGTCTGCCTGCTCAAGCTCCGCACTTGAAAGATTTGACAGGTGAAGATCAGCGAATGGAGCGCTCAGGGCTCTCCCCGTAATGCGGCCGCTCACCTTTGAGAGTCTCAGATACGGAAGATGAGCGCCTTCCAGGACAAGACCATCGACCGAGGTGGGACGCACGATCGATAAACAGTCCCCCTTTGACTGGAAGAACGAGCAAGCCGCCAGATGCGCCTTCGTGATCGTGACTTGGCTCAGCTTGGCAAAGCGGAAGGAAGCGGAAGGAAGGAAGCATTCATTGATGGTCGAACCCTGTAATTCCGCGCCATCAAATACTGCATCACTCGCGTCGCACTGGTAAACGAGAAGTCCGCTGAGCATCGCATTGTCAAAGCGTGTCCTTTTCATGCTGCAACCGTGAAACAGACTGCCGGTTGCATCAATGACATTGCGCAGACTGGCATCATCGAAGTTGCAGACCTGCGCTGCAATCGCGTGCATATACGCAAAATCGAGCTTGGCCCCGAGAAAACTGGCCCTCTCGAGCCCCGGACAGATAAGGTTCGCCCCAGAAAGGTCTGCCCGATCCAACTTTGCTCCGTAGAGCTGCGCACGATTGAGGGTACAGCGTCGCAACGGGAAATCTGACAGGTCGTGACCATTAGAGTTCTCGGACGATAGCTGCAAACCAATCCCAGTCCTTCTGATCGCCTCCTCGGTTCGCTTCCCGACAGCGGCCACCGCGCGCAGCCGATCGGCAGCTCGGCTCCAGTACCGAACAAACTCGCCATCTGATGAAACGTTGTTTTTCGACTCTGACCAGTGCTGCGCCCCTTCATTCGCGCTGCACTCGCTATCAGCACCGATCGTTTGCGACATGTCGACCATTCCGTATTGCCGGGATTACGAGGGGCCTGTTATTGACCTCTTTTTGCTCGGCCTTGGAGGTACGCTATGCGACTTGTGGCGAACTCGTCGGCGAAGGGCGACACGATGCGTCGATGAGGCACCTATTGTGTCGGCGGCCTCCGCAGCCGGCACGCTTGAGCACGTCAGCCGAATTCTAGTCATGCGCCCCCCACTGCCGCTCGCTGCGATTGTTCACCGAGCCTGGCAACGCTTTCAACGCATCGGTCATTTGACAGGGCCGACATGTCCAGAAGTTGCGATTTGTCTCGTCGGCTCTTGTAGGCAAATCCACATCGCTCTCCATCAAACCGAACGCGAAAATTTCGAGGCCTTGCTTCTTTTTCAGAATGGACCCACGGCTTGCGGGCGGAAAAGTGGTCGTTCTTCTAGCGCCGCACTCAGCAATTACTCGGCGTTACCTCATTTCGATAGCAATGACCGTGCCAGCTGCATCAGTCGCAATTAAGGGCAGAATAGGCGTCATGAAATCGAAATTGACGCCGAATGTTTTGAACCTGACAAACACGGTCTCTTTGTCAGGGACCGCACCATGATCGCGAAGGCTATCGTGAAAGCGAAAATTCCGAGCTCGTTTGCAGGAGAGCAAGAGCCGCCAGTCCTTGCGGGCACGCAATCGATGACTTGCAATTCGACACGTGCGGATCGCCGACCTCACGGTTAGCGAGTGTTCGAACTCGGCTAGCCCTGCTCCGCGTGCCGGCCGGTCCACCTAGTGGGGACCCGTGATCCACAGACTGCTATGGCCGAGCGATGAGCGAGCGCGCAATCGTGACCAAATCGGCGCGCAAAGGCCAATGCCCCCGCGATCGGAGATAGACAATCTTATGATAAAGGAAGTCGAATTCGAAGGCATTCATGCGATGCCTTCTTCGAGGATCGTAGCCGAATGAACTATCAGTTGGTCGCCCACAAGACGCGGCATGGCGGCGATAAGGCTCTTGGTATATTCAGACTGTGGATTACGAAATATCTCTTCAGTGGCGCCGCTATCGACGATTCTGCCCCGGCGCATAACTATGACGCGATCGCTGATATGACGAACAACACTGAGATCATGCGAGATGAAGAGATAACTTACGCCGAGGTGGTCCTTCAGATAGCCGAGCAGGTCCAAGACCTGGGCCTGGATCGAGACGTCGAGCGCCGAAACCGGTTCATCGCAGACGATTACGGCAGGATCTGGTGCGATCGCGCGGGCGATCGCAACGCGCTGGCGCTGACCGCCCGAGAGCTCGAGCGGTCGTCGGTCCAGTAAGGCCTGGGATAGTCCGACCATATCGAGCAGCTCGATAACGCGCTCCTGCCGCTTGCGCCGTGTCCCAACTTCGCTCGAAAGGCTATCGGATATGATGCGTCCGACCGTCCAACGCGGATCAAACGAGCCAAGAGGATCCTGGTAAATGATCGATATCGACCGCCGCCGGGCCCGCCGTTCGCGTTCGGCGAGCATGGTCCAAGGCCGGCCTGCAAACTGAACGGCTCCCTCGTCAGGCTCCTCGAGCGCCAGGACCATGCGCGCCATCGTTGACTTTCCTGATCCGGACTCACCCACGATGCCCAAAGTCTCGCCGGATCGCAGTTCGAAGGAGACGCCGTCCACAGCCGCCCGTAAAGTGCCATCCGGGCCCTTGAAACGCTTCACCAGACTTGTCGCTTCGAGCAGGATGGGACGAGATTTCGGCAGCGATTGCACGGATGGCTGCGTTTGCCGGTCAGGCGAACGCACAATAGTCGATGGTGAGAGGCGCGAGCCACGCGGCCGGCCCGATGGCACGGCGTCCAGCAGCTGACGAGTATAGGGGTGTCGCGGATCTTTGAATATCTGGGCGGCGGTGCCGCGTTCGACGACCTCGCCTCCTCGCATGACGAGGATCTCATCGGCCACGTGGGAGACCACTGCCAGATCGTGACTGATCAGGATCAGAGCCTTGCCCCTCGTTTTGGTCTCCTCGAGCAGTGCCAGCACATGAGCTTGCGCCGTCACGTCGAGAGCGGTAGTCGGCTCGTCGGCGATAAGGATGCGTGGATCGAGCGCAAGTGCTGCGGCGATGAGAGCCCGTTGACGCTGGCCGCCGGATAATTGATGCGGCAGCTGCTGGGCCTTGGTCTCGGGCTCAGGGACACCGACGAGCTCAAGGAGAGCAATGACGCGCCGCGCGAGCTCCTCGCGTGATGATGCGGCACCATGGAGGAGCAAGCCTTCACCAATCTCTTTGCCGATCCGGCGAAGCGGGTCAAGCGAGACGAGTGCATCCTGTAATACGAAGCCAATCTCATTGCCGCGGATGCGCCGCCAGGCACGATCGTTAAGGCCGATCAGGTCCGTCCCGTCGAAGCTCAGCTGGCGTGCATGGACATCGGCGTGGCGACCAGCGAGGCCTATGAGAGCCCGCGCAGTCACGCTCTTGCCTGAGCCAGATTCACCGACGATCGCAAGGCACCGTCCCGGTCGGAGGGAGAAGGACATACTGCGCACAACCGCTTTCTCGGCGTTGTCGCGCCCGAACGAAACACGCAGCGAATCGACCGTGAGGAGGTCTGCCTGCTGCGAGACAGGCTTGGGACGAACCTGCAACATTCACCTTTTTCCTTCCAGACGGTCCTGTAGATGGCGCCCGACGATGGTGACGCTGAGGGCAAACGCCGTCACTGCCAGACCGGGTATGATCTCCAGCCACCAGGCGTAGATCACATAATTGCGCCCGGCATTGAGCAGCGCGCCCCATTCAGGTGCCGGGGGAGCGACGCCAAGACCCAAAAAGGCAAGACCGGAGGCCCAGATAATCGCCTGACCCACGCCGATCGTCATCATTGCTGTCAGCGGGTTCAAGGCGTTGGGAAGAATATGCCTCCAGACGATACGGGGAAATGGATGGCCCAGCACCTTGGCGGCCTCCACATACCCTGTCCCTTTGATGGAAAGGATCTGGCCCCTGATCATGCGCGCATACCCTGGCGCTGTGCCGATTCCGACAGCTATGACTTCAGTCGATACCGACGGCCCAAAAACGGTCACGAACACAAGGGCGAGCAAGAGCGTGGGAATTGCGAAGAGCACGTCGACAATCCGGCTGAGGATGCTGTCGAGTACGCCACCAGAAAGTGCGGCGGCGGCGCCAAAAACGATCGCAATGGACATGCTCAGTGCCGTCGCGCCAAGTCCGATGGCCAGGGATTGGCCTGCCCCCTCGACTACTCGAGAGTAAAGATCTCGGCCCAATTGATCTGTCCCCAACCAATGGGCGATCGACGGAGACTGCAATGACGATCTCAAATCAATAGCGAGGGGATCGTGCGTCTGCAGCACCTTTGGCGCCATAGCCGCGAGGGCAAAGAGGCCAATGATGATGAGACAGACGGCAACTCGGAAGGGAACATGGCGGACGATTGCCAGGACTTCTTTGAGCGGCCGAGACACGGTGACTTCGGCGAACATGCTCATGTCAACTTGATCCTCGGATCGACAACCCGATAAGTCAGATCGACAATCACACTGGCAACAACGAATAGGCCCGCAGAGATCAAAACAGCTCCCGAGACAATCGGAACGTCTCGCGAGGACGTTGCAGCGACAAGGACTCCACCTAGGCCTTGACGGGCGAAAACCACCTCGATCAAAATCGCGCCCGAAAGAAGTTTGCCGAGCGCCCAACCTGATAAAGTAATGCCGGGCAATGCGGCGTGGCGGAGGACATGGCGAAGCCTGACGCCGAAATCACTCATACCTCGGGCGCGCGCGGACGCAACGAACGGCTGCTCGAGCACGCGCGTGAACTCGTTCTGAACGACTTGTCCGAAAAAGCCCGACAGTTCAAGAGCCAACGCAAGTGTCGGCAGAACGAGCCCGATCGGCGAATTTCCACCGATGACCGGAAAAATGCGCAGCTTTACCGCAAAGACAACCAGCAGAATTGTGGCTAGCCAGTAAGGCGGCACGGTTGCCAAAAAGACTTGCGTGTCATTGAGCAGCTTCGACCATATGTTGTCTCTGCCGGCGATGAACAAGGTTGTCAGGATTGCGATAATCCATGCGATCAGCAGCGCGGCGATCGCCAGAATAATCGTGGGGCCAATCTGTTCCGCGATGATCCCTGCGACGGGCCGATGCTGCTGGTACGATTCGCCAAGGTCTCCATGCAGGATTTGCAATATGTACTTGCCGTACTGAACCGCGAGCGGTTGATCAAAGCCGTATTTCGCATTGATCGCTGCAAGCTCTGCGGACGACGCCGGCCCGACGTTGCCACTCGTCACATTGATGATGATCTGGGCGCGATCGCCAGGCAGCACACACTGAATTACGAACGCAAACGTTGCGGCAGCCCACACCACGACCACGCCGGACAATATCCGGCGCGCGAACCAAACAATGGGATGATTGGCTACTGTCTTCACGGCGTCATTTCTTGTCGTCAAAATGAGCGTCATAGAAGACAGGTTCGCCAACTGACCCGCGGTCCAGCCAAACGTCTTTCAGGTTCGGCTTGGTCGCCAACGTTACGTCCAGCACCGTGAGGCCAATCACAGCAGCGTCATCCACGATCTTCCGTTCCGCCTGTTGATAGAGGGCGGTACGTTCAACGCTATTGAAATCCTGCTCCGCTTTTTGAATGACGTCCCAAAGCGTCAGATCCTGGTAGCGTGAGGGATTGAAGCGATTGGACTCGCCATTCTGATCGGGCTTCCACGAGATCCGGAATATCTCAGCGCCGGGGGCAACCCAATAGAGGAGAACGACCTCATAATCATCGGGTCCGAGGTTTTTTCCGGCGAAGAAATCAGCCGGATTGGTGGGTTGAAGACGTACGTCAAAACCGGCCGCCCTTGCCTGCTGCTGGATAACTTGCAAGGCTTGCTCGCCATCTGGCTTCAGAAAAGCGTTCGAATAGGAAATGCGCACGATGAGCGGATTGCCATTCTTGACACGAACGCCGTTAGGATCACGCTCAGTCCAACCCGCCTGATCAAGCAGCTGATTGGCTTTCCGAATATCGTACGCATAGGAGTGCCCAAGCTCACGCAGGTATTCCGGCGAGCTCTGACTTAGCGCGCCGTTGCCTTCAAATGGCAAAGAGCCAAGGAAGGATGTGTCGACCGCGGCCTTTCGGTCAGTAGAATAGGCAAAGGCTTTGCGGACGAGCACGTCGTCAAATGGGGACCGGGCCGTATACAACGCCAGGCGCAGAGGGGTGCCGCCGGTAAGGTGCCGCAATACTGGAAAGCGGGAATTCGCGTCCTTCCATGCGATAGCCGGGATATCGTATATGGCATCGGTCTCCCCCGTGATCAGCGAGCCGTATCGGACAGTCTGATCTGGCAGAAACTTCCAGCTGATCCCGTCAACGTAAGCCGGTCCTTGATGTTTCGCGGTGGCCGGCGCCGAATTGTAGTCGGGATTGCGGCGGAAGGTGACTTCCCGCCCATGGCGCCACTTGTCGACAATGAATGGACCTGAGCCGACAGGGTTCTCGCAATTCACCGCAAGTCCACGTTTGAGCGCGGATGGCGAGAGAATGCCTTGTGAGGATTGGGCGAACACGTTCAGCAAGGGGTGGAATGGCACCTTCAAGGTTACCTGCAACCTCAGAGGAGCAATTGCCCTTGCCGATTCGAAGCTATCGCTAAGATAAGGAGCGGCAGTCGGATTACGAAGATCGGGGTCGTTGCTGAGCCATCCGTTGATATTGTCAGCGATGGCCTGCGCATCGAGAGCAGTCCCATCCGTGAACTTCACATTCGGCTTTATCTCGAATGTGTATACCTTTTTGTCATCCGAGATTGTCCATGACTCGGCCAGCCATGGCACAATCTTGCCATTCTCGCTGCGGGCAACCAGATTATCGCTGTACTGGCGTTGCAGATACCATTGCTGCACCCATCCTCCGAACAGGCAAGCCGGCTCTTGAAAATGCCCGTAACGAATAACGCCTCCTCGCTTGACGTTGCCGGCCGACGCCTCTTGGGCATGGCCGCTGGGCGCGAACTGTGACAGGCTTTGGAGCACGAACAGGCTAGCCGCCACTTTTCTTCCGCGATGGTTCGACTGGCGGGTGAAACGCCTCGATGATTGCGAATTCGATACAGACATGTCCAAGCTCCAGGGCAATGAATGCGGACGAGAGAATGCAGCGTCAGACCGCTGACGTGCTCGCCGTGCTTGCCGGTTCGATGTGGAGGGGAATCCCCAAATGCTCGCGCAATGTCTCTCCCCGATATTCTGTGCGAAACAGACCGCGCTTCTGGAGGAGGGGCACGACATGATCGACAAAGGCCGCAGTGCCGTCGGCCAGCACGTCCGGAATGATGTTGAAACCATCGACCGCGCCAGCGCGGAACCAGGCCTCAATCGAATCAGCGATCTGCTCGGGCGCGCCGACGAGCAAGCGGTGGCCAAAAGCTTGAACGCTGCTGATGATCTCGCGAACCGTCCGGCCTTGACGCGCCAGAGTTTCGATCGTGCGATGGTGACCGACAGAAAACGGAACGTTATCTGCATCGGGCAAAATTTCTTCGGGGATGGGCCTTTCTAGGCTGAGCTTCTCGACCGCCACGCCCATGCTTCGTGCAAGAGCGGCGATGGCGCGCTCCAGATCGAGCAACTCGTCAAGTTGCTCTTTGCGACGAGCCGCCTCTGCTTCGGTTCCGCCGATGCAGGTGACGAGACCTGGGAGGATGAGCGGAGCCGCAGGGCGGCCGAATTGACGAGAGAGAGCACGTAGGCGCTCGGCCTCCTGCAGCGCCGTTGTCAAGTCCCCGGCTGCCGCAAACACGACTTCTGCACTGCGGGCACCAAGCCGTAATCCGGGATCCGAACCGCCCGCTTGAACGATGACTGGATGACCTTGAGGCGAAGCGGGATGTGTAAGTGGGCCTCGGATACCAAAACTATTCGTATCAGGGTCGAGCAGCCGGAATTTACTCTGATCTGCGTAAACTCCCGCAGCCTGGTCGGCGATGATCATCTCCCCACTCCAGCTCAGCCAGAGAGCACGGACGGTTTCAACAAAGTCCTCGGCGCGTCGGTAGCGATCTGCTCGTGCGACCTCTTGACCGCCAAAGTTCGCAACTGTCGCGGGGCTCGACGTCGTGACCGCGTTCCACGCGGCACGACCACCGCTGATGACATCGAGCGATTGGAAACGCCGGGCGAGATTGTATGGCTCATTGTAGGTTGTCGATGCGGTGGCGATCAGCCCAATCCGCTCCGTTTCGCGGGCAATCACAGTGAGAACCAGCGTAGGTTCGAGCCCATTGAGCGGCGGCTGGTGCGTAATGTCGGAATTTATCGCGGGGGTATCGGCGAGGAATACGGCATCCAGCAGACCGTGCTCCGCAAGCTTCGCAGCCCGGACGTAGTGCTCGATATCAAAAAACGCGCTTGGATTTGTGCCCGGCCAGCGCCACGCGGCAGAGTGACCGCCAGCACCATGGAGATTTAAGCCGATATGGAGCATAGGGCCGACCGAAGACATTACACCCCCGAATGCAGCGGCCTCTTAGCCGCTCGATACGTCTTGAAAATCCGACCTTCGCCAGCGGTCTCGGCGACCATCCTGCCCTTTCTCGAAGGTCCGCCCTGAATGCCTGCGAACAGCCATGTTGAGGAGGCTAACAACAAGCCACTCATTGGTGTGAGAGGGATATCACCAAAGACATCCTGGCTACCTCTTGGCACCTTCTCGCAGCGGTCGAGGCGCAGGAGGCCTTCGACCACGACGCATGCCCACTGGCGCACAGGTGCGTTCAACTCGATTCCAACGCTGAGCTGTTTCAAAACGGGTGCCTTCATATTGGCTCTGCACAGCTCATCAAGATGCCCCGCCACTTTCTCTGGAAGGCGTTTTGGACGCCTCTTCACGATCACAAACGCCTGGACTCCGCCGCCGATGCGAGCGCGGGTCACGAAAGGATGTGTAGAGGTTGAAAGCAGCCAAACGCAATAGTTGAGTATTCCAATCTACTCTCCTCAATTGGCATCCTCTTCTCTCGCGATGTCTCTATCCTCTTCGTTCAGATGTCTCTATCCTCTTCGTTCAAGAGGCTGGAGATCAGGCTCACGGATGACAACCGATGTCTACGATCGCACCGGCTTCAATTTGCAGGACGGGCTAGAAAACCGAGCGACATTGATGCGTTGGAGAACACATCAGACATTCGGCGCGACAACGTTGGTCAGCAACTTAGCTGCCGACTTTGGCAAATAAACGCAGCCGGCAAGCTTGCGCTCGGAAACTATCTAATAATGCGATGAAACACTCGAAATTCGCGATGCTCATTGTAAGACAAAGTCTGGCTGATTGGAAAAGGGCTCGGCCAGCATTTGCGACGCGACTATGTAGGTCGTAGCACGGAGCAGTTGCCCGGATCTCTGCGTGCACATCAAGGATGTGCCAACTTCGAGGAGGTGGTGACGAGACTTCATAGTCAAGGAACGGAAGCGGTAGTGATATTAGCCGGGGCCGCGGCGCCAGTGATACACCGATGAAACGCGAAAGCGTGACCTGCCTCGCAATACGGTCAGTGGATTGGTCTGCGCCTGCAAACGAGAACCGCTGGGCACGACGCATGTAGCCGCGGGTACCCCAATGTCCGCGATCGTGCCCCCAGCCGCCTTAAACGGATTGCCGATGCGGTCCCAGGATCGAATGCTTGGCGCAAGCCGAACCCCGCCTCTTCAACAGAGCAACTTGGCAAGAGCCATCGAGCCCGGCATCTGGCGTGTGTCGAGACGTAACGAGAATGTTTGTGGCGGCCATGGCACCAAGCGGCGATCAACGTGTAGAAAGCGAGCCGACAGAGCAGCCCCCCTTCGGTAGCGGATTGTCGAACTCGGCGCATTGTTGGCGATGAGATACGAGCTTCGTCTAGCGTATTTTGGCAAATAGCCGATGCTGGACTTGCAATCCCCCAAGCAGCAAGGCAATCCGCGGCGCACCGAATGCTGCGCTCCCTCTCTAGGAATTACCTGCTCCGGCATCTGAAAGGAGCAGATAGAATGACGGCATACTCAATGGTGTTACAAGGCTTACAGGCAGACAATCCTGGGCGGCCGGATATTGGAGATAACCACGACCGCGGGATGCATTGTCCGATGCTCTTATGCCCTCTAGGACAAATTCGCCGATCGAAGGATGCAGCACGCTCGAAGAAGGCACTAGCCCCGACCTAGTTCGTGTCACGTCAGGTTTTGGAAAGCTAATGTTCGTAGCGATGGAACTAGAGAGCGATGTCAACGGACGGGATCATGGACCGACTCACCAATATCAACCCAGCCGATAAAAATTTCGCTGCATCCGATGCCACCGTGCAACAGCCGCAACAGCAGCAAGCGGAATTTGAGCAGCATCTGGGAGAGGCGCGACAGGTCGGCCCGATATATCCCCATAGGGACCTCTATGATGTCACTGAGGAAGACGATCGCCTCATCCAAGCAGCGTCCGGCGCCGCCCTCGAGCGCGGGCCACCGCCGGGTCCTACCAGCGTCAGTATATATGATCGTCGACTTCGCAAATTGGCCGAAGCGCTGAAGCAGTCGGGCAAATCAATTGCTGACCTCGATAACGACACGTTGCTGGGTTATGCCAAGAAGCTGCTGCCAAACGACAAAATCATCGCCCCAGCATTGCTAATGGTCGAAACATACCGCGAGCCCAATGCGGCCCCTCGGCCCGCCCCCACACACTACCGCCCTTCCAAGGAAGATGACCGTCTGATCAGGGAGGCGGCGGGCGCAGGGTTTGGTCGAGAAATGGACGCGAAAACCATCGGAAATTATTCGAGCTCTCTTCGGAAGCTCGCGGCAGCGCTCCGACCGTTGTCCATTGCCAAGCTCAGTGATGATGCACTGCTCGGCCATGCCAACACTTTGTTTCCGAATGACAAGAAAGTCATCTTCGCCCTGAATAGGCTACGTGAATATCGTAAGATCATCGGACACATCACTTCTCTTGAAGAAGGAGACAACTCACGCGATCCAATAATTCAGCCGGCCGCCGGTTCGCTGGCACGGGTTTTCGATGAGCAGCCATTGTACGCCGCTGCGGACCGGGATTGGGCATTGCCGGCTGGCGGTTTCGATGCTCCGCAGTGGCAAGGGGGGGTGTTAGCCGCTCATTCTCCGACACAAAGTGTGGCCCAGGATGTGCTTTTCGACGCGGCGGAGGGCAACCTTCCAGCTCACAACTTCGAAGCTCCAGTTCTTTGGCAGGGAATGCGTTCATCCGCTCTCTCGCCCGTCCAAAGTTTCGCTCAAGAAGAGCTTTTCGATGCCGCGGATGGCGAGGGCCTGCCGCCAGTCACAACCTTCGGTGCACCGGCGCTTTGGACGGCGGCGAGTTCAAGCGCGCACTCGCCGATGCCACGTCTCACCCAGGAAGAGCTCTTCGATGCCGCTGACCGGGAAGGTCCGCGGCCGGCGATGACCTTCGATGCACCGGTGCTGGGGCAGCCAATGAGTTCAGCCGTTCGCTTACCTGTACAAAGTGTAGTGCAGGAAGACTCTTTGAATGCTGCGGGACCGGACAATTGCGTGCCTGCTGACCGTTTTGATGCCCAGGAGTTTTGGTGGTCCATGTGGTCAGCCTCCCCCCCGCCCATTCCAAGTGTCGGTCGGGAAGAGCTTTTCGATGCCGCAATTTGGCATCCCAGCCCTCAGCCGCAGAATCCCGCGCCACTTGAAAATTCTCGACGGATGACGAGCGAAGCCGGTGCGGCCCCGGCCGTGCTTGAGCAGGCCTCTCCCACTGCCACCGATAGCTTCGATGCTTCTTTGACAGTTCCCGAGGACTTCTCCCACGGCACCCAGCCCGCGCCGGACATGATGCGTTCCAAACTGGGCCGCTGGGGTCTGTTGCCGGATGCAGCACAGCGGGTGAAGAGCTACGACATTCGCGGCGAACGCTATACGGCCGTGTTAGGCCCGGAAGGACCGAATGACATTCAGCTTATCCACCTTCGTTCTCCCGCTGTGGGCGATACATTTGACGTGTCGTTCGCAGTTCCCACGGAGTTTTCCCATCGTACCCAGGCGGCTCCTGACATGCTGCTTTCGACCCTGGGTAAGTGGGACTTCTTGCCTGATGCGGAACAGCGGATCATGAACTACGAGATTGGCGGTGAACGCTACACGGCCGTGTTGGGACCGGAAGGACCTAATGACGTCCAGCTCATTTATCACCCTCGCCTCACTTTGCCAGGTGACGCTCCACCTATGAGGCCAGCGGCTGCTTCAGCTATCCCCGGCACTCTTGCACCAGGATTTGATCCGCCCGCGTCATTCGGATTGCGCGAGAGCGCTCATATGGGGCTGGCGCAGAACCCTTCGTTGCCGTCTGCGCCAATAGCTGCGGGTCATCAGCAACCCCCGCAGCTGCCTGAACTCGGAGAGCTGTTCGGCGACGACTGGAGGCACGGCCCACAAGAGGCATCGCCTATCGTGATCGACATGCTTCAAAATCTTAATCTCCTGCCGAACGAGCATGTCCCGATGACCGTTTTCCTGATCTACGGCCAGTTGTACACGGCCGAAAGCCTACCCGGAGGCCGCGTTCTTCTGTTCCATCGGCCACAATTTGGCTAACCTCGGGCACGCCGTGATAAAGCTCCGCAAGCGAACACGAGGCATGCCGGATGTTTCGTTCTCCTGAACCAGCGGAGCGACGGCCGGGCTTCGAATACAACGCCAGGACGGCCTCTCGAGCGTGATCTCAACAGCAATGCGCGCTGATCACCTCCTTTGCAGCAGCTCGCCAGCCCCCGCTTCAGGCAACGAAGCCGGTGCGCGTGCTCACATGCAGCTTGGGCGAGCATCGCGCCGCATCATATGAGCATAGCTGCGCCGAGCGATCTTCCCGTTGAGTATCGACGGCTCCTCGTCAGCACCTTGAGGCGAACTGACGCAAGGTCTTACAGCTCGTCCCTCGATGGAAGACGGCCAGAGACTATCTGGCCGTCGTGTCACGATCAAAGCTATCGTGCCACGGCTGGTGAAGCCGTCCACCAGCAATAAGCTACCCAGCCCATCCCCAGCCCTGTGCCGTACTTGTTTGCTTACCAGATGAACTTTGCGCCATCAGGTAGTTCGCAGATGAATTCGCCCTGGTTCACGAGTTCGGTGGTCCCGACGACAAGCTTGGAGGCCCGCACGGTAAGCTTGCCTTCGCGGCTGAGGCTGTGGCGAATGTATTCGGTCACGGCATGTCCAGAGCTATCCACCGTTTGGTGCGCATTGGCAAAGCTGATGCCGTTCTGGGCGGTCACCCTGAAGGCATTGATGACCAGACCGGCTTGCGTCGCAGGCCCGGACTTGCCGCCCTCGGCGGTAGTACAGCGGTTCATATCCAATATGAGTTTCACGCTCTTGCCCGTCTGCAGGGCATTGAGCACCTCGGCGTATTTCGGCGAGGTCTCATCGGCTCTGGCCACCGTGCTCACGGTTATCCCAGAAAGCACGGACAACACGATCAACAGAGCTCTGCCAGTTAAGTTCATATGCTCTTCTCCCTCCATAGGAACTACAGGTCGCGTAAGCGAAACGTCACAAGATGCGGTTGTCGCAAGCCGCTTGCCGGATCACAGACATCAAGCGTCGTCGCACTTCGAACAAGACAATCGGTTGCAATCAGACGCAAGTGGTTGTGACGGCTATTCGGACGTCACAACATCGTAGGTCAGGTTTGCTGAAGTCGCCTCCTCGCGAGCGTCATCGTGCGAAATGATTCATCGATCGGAGCCATTAGAAACCACAAACGGCGCCGGTATCTGCCGCCTGAACGACTAGGTCCGGACTTAGGCTGGCACGAACCTCGCGCCGCGGTAACAAGTCCGTGCAGTCAAGGCAGCTGAGCTTAACTCCTCGAAACACTGTTAAATGGCGCAATGCAGCGCCAACTTGCGGCTTTGAGTCCGGCTGCGCGCGCCTCAGTATATCCGCCAATCCTCATCTAAAACAAACAGCCTCATTTTCGCTCCCGTCAGCTTCTCGAAAGCTGCCTTTGCAAAGAAATGGTCACCAACAACTACTTTGCGAGGGGAAACGGATGAACATCGATCGACGGAATGCCGTATGCGCGGTAAGACAACAGCATCTCCATTCGTGTCGTTGGTCGAAGACCCCTCAAAACTCGCCGTTTCGCGTGACCACTGGGCGAGAGCGATTGCTAACAATGCGAACACGCTGCACACCTACGCCGTACCGAATTCCGCGGTCTGGACGCCCGACGACGTACTGAGCAGTATTGGCCTTGGAATGAATGTGGAGGATCAGGACAAAATCGATGCGGATGTGGATTTGATGTGCTCGCTGGGCAGAACGCCCACCCGTGAGACCGAGCGCTTGTTCCTAGGCGGCAATTTGGAGACCTACCGAACCGCCAGCGAAACAAATCCCTACAAGCGGGGGACTGGAGAGTAATGATTAGACAACTGGCGACCGCGCCATTCTCGAAGGTTCCTTGATGTTCACCAAGACAACCACCTAAGGAACACTCGTCCCAGCGGCGCCGCCTCACGATAATCGCTTCGTGATTAATGTTCCGATCAACCCATCCCTTGACCTGCGCAAGGGACGAAGGCGCGCGCACATCCCCAAGAGGTACCCGACGCTCTGGAGGACACACTCGCACCATCATTCGCTCTTCCACCGCTCGTCGCACAATGGCCTATTCGCTACTTGGATGCGTTCCATCAAAACAATCGATTTTGCCGATCTTGCCTAAAGGCCGCATAGTCGATCGTGATCTATGGAGGCAGCATTCAAGAATGTCGTGTGGCAATCGATTCTTTTTTCAGTCCCTTGCCGGTCAAATCGGCTTGCGCGCTCGGGCGTCTGCATCACAGAAGTTAGCTCCCGCGCCTCACATAGAAGCATCACGCGGCTCGCCGCCGTCTCCTTGCTAAATTGGCACGTATGAGGTCGGTCGGACCACCGTGACCGTCACTGTCATCGGCTTTGACTCAAAGCTACGCCTTAATTGGACCGACGAAATGCTCATGACTGGCGAGAGGGACGAGCGTTACGCGCAGGTCGATAGTCTGGTCCGGACTGTGTCGTCATCGCTTCAGAATGCTTGCGAGTTCGAGAGCACTGCTACAACCAGCAGTCAAAGGCACTTGAATCTCACCTAGCGTCAGATTGTAGGATTTCCGACAGTCCCGCGACACAGAACCCGCTCGCGTGAACTCTTCCTGACAGGTAGCAAGAATTGCGAACGTCTCAAAAGCACAATGCTCCGCCGCTCCGCCCCGTCACGCTGCTGGACTGCTCCTCTCCAGGGCCAGCGTCCATCGCCTATGTGCAGATCGGAGGACGTAGCGCCGATCCCCTCGCAAGTGAATCAAGATGCGGCGCGCGAGCAGAACGCTGGCGGTCGCTATCTCGCCCTTGCCGGGCACACGCCAACTCCAAATTCGAGAACCGATCATTCTGGCGCCGTGCACCCCGTGAGACGAAATGGTGCTGGTGTAGCCACCTGGATCTATGCGCGATGGCAGCACTGTGCAGCTCGATTCGGCCATCGTTCGCAGCTTTCGCTGGGCTGCGGCGTACGAGGGGAGCTCGGGCGCGACGGAGCTTCAGGACGGTCGACACCTTGCGTGCGAACAATTGGGTAGCGGGAGGGTGTTCTTCAAGCCGAGAGGGGCATTGATCGTTTTCTGTCGTGCATCTCGGCCTGTGAAGCCACTGGCCAGATGCCTCGCGTGAAGTGTCTTCGAATGCGGAAAGACTTGCATTGTCGTGACTTCACGACACGACGGGCTCAACAGCCCAGCAAGACTGCCCGCGGACGAAGACGAATTGGGGAAGTTTCCAAATGTCGGTTTCGCTCATCTGTTCGGTCACAAAGCCGATCGTCTCCCGTGCTTTGGCTTCGATTGCGCGGCTTGGCGCTTTTCGCACCGCAGGCGTCGGCTCAGTGCATTCAAGAACGGCTGTGATCGGCCTACAGACGCGTCAGCGGGCTGCCGCGGCCTTCAGCCTTTTAAACAAAATCAGATCCCTTGCTGGCATGAGGGACATGTTGAGCGGCGCCGACGCCGTAAGCAGGCCGCAGCGATCTGTAGTCCATCCGATGACAATGGACCCGCAGATATTGATCGCCTGTCAACATGTTCCGCCCTCTCGTTTGGGGCTGTTCCAATTCACACCAATGCAACCGCCTCTCAGTTTCATCGAGCCCCATGGTCAATCGTGACGCGCTCAGGTCTTGGCGTGGATGGACGAGAGGCGATGAAATGCGAATTCTCCTGGTTGATGATCATGCGGACTTTGCCCGCGACGTGAAGGAAGCGCTCTTAAGTTGCGGCTTCGCCGTCGACGTGACACGCACGCTGGATGAGGCGGCGGCCGCGCTCGATTGCGCGAACTACCACATGGTCCTGCTCGAATCGGCTTTGCCCGATGGAGACGGATTGGACTGGCTGAAGCAGTTGCGGCGCGAGGGACGGTCAATGCCGGCCATGATGATGAGCAGTCTCAATGATCTTAGCCGGCGGATTGCGATTTTCAATGCAGGCGCGGATGATTTTCTGCCCAAGCCCGTGTCTATCGACGAACTCATTGCTCGCATGCGAGCTATTCTGCGACGGTCAACGCAAATGACGGCGCCGGTGGTGACATTCGGGAATCTGCATTTCGATCCTATCGCGAGACAAGTCTCGGTCGGTGGTCGAATACTGAGAATTGCGCGTCGCGAAGTGTGCATTCTTGAACATCTGCTCAACCGCGCGGGCCGTACCGTGCCGCGCGCATCGCTCGAAGATAGCTTGTATGCATTTGACGACGAGGTCTCGACCAATGCGCTGGAAGTCGGGATTTATCGCTTACGCACGCATTTGAGCCAGGCGGGTGCAACGCTCAGGATCAAGACCGCGCGCGGTGTCGGTTACACCCTTGAACTCATTGGCGCAGCATCGGCTGCCTAGCCGATCGAACTTGAAAGCAACTCTCCCTTGAACGTCATTAACAATGCCGCCGGCGCTGATGAGCCGTGGATGGTCGCCAGCGGCTCGCACTATGCCGCTTTTCCCCGCCTCTGCTACGTCCTGTGCGCACTCGCTCTGCTATTTCCGCTTGCTGTCACAGCTCAGACAAAGCGGGATGGCAAAGGAGAACCGCCACGTGCGGCGCCTGGCAGCACCACCGGCACGCTCAACCTTACCTCCTCACAGGGCAAGACAGTTCATCTGACCGGGCCGGCTGCGAGCATTTTTATTGCCGACCCGGCGATTGCGGATTATCAGGCGCCGTCGAACACCACGATTTTCGTGTTTGGCAAAAAGTCCGGACGGACGAGCCTGTTCGCCCTGAATGACAACGGAGAGGCCCTCGCCGAGCTGCGTGTTGTCGTCACCCAACCGATCGAGGATCTGCGGGCCGCGCTGAAGGCTGAGGTCGGCGATTATCCGATTCAGGTCAGCTATACCCCGCGCGGCGCGATCCTTAGCGGTACGGCGCCCAATGCCGATGTCGTCGAGACCGCCAGGAAGGTCACTGAGCAGTTTCTTGGCGCGGGCGCGCTGGTTGTCAACAAGATCCAGGTCGCTGGCTCATTGCAGGTGAATCTCAGCGTACGGGTGGCAGAAGTCTCCCGCAGCGCGGTCAAGGATCTCAACATCAACTTCACGGCCTCGAGCCCAAACGGCGCTTTCCTTGTGACCGGCAAAGGGGGCGGTTCCGGCGCGGCCGGCGGCGGCACGATCGGGATTGGGTTTAGTGCCGGCAATACCAACCTGAGCGCTGTTCTCGACGCTCTCGCGAGCGAGCACCTCGCCTCAATCCTGGCTGAGCCGAATCTAACGGCGATGTCCGGCGAAGCCGCAAGCTTTCTCGCCGGAGGCGAATTCCCCATTCCGGTGATGCAGGACAACCGGCAGGTTTCGGTCCAATTTCGTCAGTTCGGCGTGAGCCTCGAGTTCGTTCCGACGGTTCTCAACAATAATCAGATCAATGTCCGTGTGAAGCCCGAAGTCAGCGAACTGTCGAGCGAAGGCGAGGTCAAAATCAATGGCATGGCGGTCCCTGCCCTCTCGACTCGGCGGGCGAGCACCGTGGTCGAGCTCGCCAGCGGTCAGAGCTTTGCAATCGGCGGCCTCATCAGACGCAACTTCAACACTGATATAGGCGAGTTTCCCTGGCTTGGCGATGTGCCGATCCTGGGCGCGCTTTTTCGCTCCTCATCGTTTCAAAAACGTGAAACCGAGCTGGTCATTATTGTCACGCCCTACATCGTGCGGCCGGGACCGAATCCCAACCGGATGAGTGCGCCGAGCGACCGCATCTCACCGCCCTCAGACGCGGGGCGGATTTTGACGAACACGGTGGCCCGGCCGCCGCGAGAGCGCGATGCGCCTCGCGCCAGCGCACCAGGATTGACCGGCAGCGCCGGCTTTATTATCGAATGAGGATCGCCAAATGACTTTGCGACATCTGTGCTATCCGATCGTTATTGGAGCAACATTGGGCGGCTGCGCAAATACTGCTTCGATCCAGCCCGCGCCGGCTGACCAAGAGATCCAGGTCGAGCAGAAGAGTAGCGTGCTGTTCCTGCAGAGCCTTCGTGGCCCCGAACGGCATCGGCTGCGAAGCTTTATTGCAGCGACCAGTCGCGGCCGGCGGGATGCCCTCCATGTGGGTGTCATCGGCCCACCCAGACTCATTGCACAGGTGGCCCACGAGGTTCGCGCCATGGGCGTTGCCACCTACAACATCCGTCTGTCTGCTTCTCGTGTGGATTTGCCGGCTCGTTCCGGGGTGAGGATCGAAGCGATCACTTTCGAAGCTCATCCTCCGGTCTGCCCCTCGCTCTCCATCGTCGGTCCTACAGTGAACGACAATTCGTTCAATCCAACCCTTGGCTGCTCAGTCCGGAATAACCTTGCGGTCATGGTCAATGAACCTGGCGACTTGTTAGGAAATGGCGCTGTCATGCCGACCAGTGGTGATCGTGCAGTGCTTCCCATCACCGCTCGAGGGGCCACGTCGGCGGGCAACAGGAGCAATTTGGAGGATGAAACGCATAACAGGGTTGCGCCAGAAACCCAATAAGCGGCTCGTAAGACCCGAGCAGCATGACGCCGGTTGGCATTCTTGTCCATATCAGTCTTGGAATCGGCCGACGAGCCTCCTGGAATCCAATCTTTGGTCGGTCCTTTTCTTGGGATCGTGCAGCTTGCAGACCAGGTTCTGGGACAGTTGGATCGTTGACCAGAGATTTGAGCGCATCGCTGTTTTGCGCGACGCTAAACTAGGCCGGCGGCAAAGACTGCCTTTGCAACCCTCTCGAAACACTCCATCGGAACGGCCTTGCCCATCGCACCTTTTTGGATCAGCTGGCGCGCCAAGACATGATCCTCGACAATGCTCAGACGTTGGGCGCGCGCCTGCGCTAGTAACTGTGAAGCCGTTTCGCCCTCACCGCGGCACACCAGTACCGGGACGCCGGTCTCGCCCCGAACGTAGCGCAGCCCAATCAATGTCGCTCGCCCCGTCAGTATCACTGTCGCCCGATGGATGCCGAGCGGAGACTCGTTCGCCGACTCCCGGCGGAGCCGCCGGTGTTCACCCTTGATCTGCGGATTACCGTCCTGTTCCTTGGACTCGCGCTTGGCTTCGCTCTGCGTCATGCGCATGTCGCGCAAGAACAACCAACGCTGAATGAGCAGATCGGCCAAGCCGCCAATCAGAAGAGCGCCGGCAGCAATCGCGATCAGCACCTTGAGCTCTTTAAAGACAAAACCAAAGCAGCTCAAATCGCAGACGGGCAAGTATACCAGTGCCCTCCAACTTGCGAGCACAGTGAAAACGAACGTAGCGCCAAGAACCAAAACTTTGACGATAGACTTTCCAAGCTCGACAACCGACCGCTGGGAGAAAATCCGCTTCAGCCCTTTGACGGGGTCCAATTTCTCAAAGCTGGGTTTAAGCGGCTCACCTGAAATCGTCAGCCCGCCGCCGGCCAAGACACCGGCCAGAATCGCCGCAACCACCGCCGCACCTAGGATGGGAGCCGCGGCCGTTATAGAAAGGTCCATCAATTCGACCAACGCCTGCCGAGCCGCACTGTTGAAGGGCTGTTCCTGCAGCTTGTCGATGAGCAGCACGGCTTCGCGCCATCCGTCTTCGATCGAGCCCGCCCTGAAGCACAGGCAACCGAAACCAGCGCAAAGGCTTGCCGCGGTCACAAAGTCGGCGCTGCGCGGGCTCTGCCCTTTCTTACGCGCGTCTCTCAGCTTCTTGTGACTTGGTGGAAGGTTTTTCTCTTCGCTCGTGTCGTTCATTTCAAGAACTTCCCGAGCCACTCCAGCACGCCGTTGAACTGAATGATCTCTGCTCCCATATATTCGATCAGGAAGACGGCGTAGCTGACCATAATGATGCCAAAGGCGGCATTCTTGATGGTCGGAGAGAGATCGTTCAGCTTGATTTGCGGCGCAAAGCGCCCGAGCAGCATGAGGGATACGTCGATCAGAAGCAGCAGAGCCAGCACGGGCCCGGCGACCACGAGGGCCGTATGCATGATATGGTCAAGAAGCCCGATAAACTCCATTGCCCCTTGGTGGGTCAGGGGCGGTAGCAGCCGATACACGGGCCAGATCAGATAACTTCCATAGAGGCATCTGACCATGGTCTGCAGACCTCCTGATACAACGAAGATCGTAGCCGCGGCAGTCCCGAGAAAGAGCCCCATCGGGGCGGCTTGACTACGTGTCGCAGGATCGTCCACCTGGCTCGAGATCCCGCGCTGGGTATCAATGATGTCACCAACGGCCTGGATGCTCCAAAGTGGTATACTAAGGAGAAAACCGAACAGCAGGCCGATAAATATCTCCTTCAAACCGAGGAGCGAGACCGCAATCAAACGGGTGCCCGGATCTAGTGTCTGCAAGCCGTTCCTGATCTGCATCAAGCAAGGCAATCCAATCACAACCGTCGCGCTTGCGCGGATAATCCCGCTAATGTGCGGTCGTGTGAATACCGGAAGAACCAGCATAATGCCGAGGGCCCGGGCCGCGCCAAGTCCGGCCGCAACGACGAACTCGACAGCAGTCTGAATCAGAGTTTGCGTCTCGGCGGGTGACAAGGCATCCATTTGAGCTCAGCTCGTCGTTCCTTCAGCGATGCAACCGTCGCACTCGCGTCGCCATGATGTGAGACGTCGAGAAGTCTGCAGATCTCGTGTTCCAGCGGTTGCAGAGCGACAGGCCTCCCACAGGGCAGATGACTTCGGCTTCAACCATCCATATGACCACAGCCATCCAGCGCAGAGGTATGACCATTCGATGAGAGCACCGGCGAATCGTGCCGCTGCGCGGCATACAAGCCAAGCTTCTTCCGCTCTCACCGGCCGCAGCGCGGTTTGGAGATCTGAGGGCCTCGAAGCTTGTATCAATTTCGCAGTCTATGGAGATCGGTCTCGAGCGGCACCTTCATTCGCAGGCTCATTCACCAAAACGCCAGAATCGTTGGGCCGCTTGCAATCAAAGCGGCTCGCCCGTTCACTGCATCGACAACTCGCCAGGCAATGCATCGAGGACCAGGTCTCAGCAGGTAATTTCATCACGTCGTGAGCAAAACCTAAATCGAATGGATAGAACTTCCAAATGGGGTCATTCTCCCTCCGAATACGGCAGGCTCACGGAGCCGAACAGGACAGTTCGGATATCTATCCGTCTCATGCTAGTGAGGCGAGCTTTCGATAAGCTGACGAACTCGCCTTTTGTGGCTCACAATGAAGGCCGACAAACGCGCGCTATAGCTAAAACTTAGACAGCCTTGCGTTCCGCGCACTAATATCTCGCTGTGAGCGCGGGGAACTCAGTGAAGATATGCTGCGCTTGCTCGATCAGCGGCGCGCTCAGCACCGGAGCAAACAGAACGAGCACGGCGACGACGACGAGGAGCTTCACGGTAAGCGGCAAGGTTTGATCCTGGAGCTGGGTTGCTGCCTGCACGATGCCGATACCCAATCCGGCCACGAGGGCTGCCAGGAGCGGCGGTAGAACCCAGATCATGAACAGGACCAGTGATCGGCTCAGGTGGGTGAGGATGCTGGCCTCGTCCATCTCAACTCCCCGGAGATGCGTAGCTTAAGACCAATCCGTGCATGAGCCGCGACCAGCCGTCGATTGTGACGAACAGAAAAAGCTTGAAAGGAACGGATATCATTGTTGGTGACACCATTGACATGCCCATGGCCATCAGAATTGTCGTCACAATCAGGTCGATTGTGATGAACGGAAGATAGAGAAGAAAACCGATTTCAAACGCACGCTTAAGCTCCGAGATCAAAAAGGACGGCACGAGGATCGCAAAATCATCGGCTGTTGCGTTGCCGCGCATCTCCTCCGACCAGATATGCTCCGTCGACGAGAGGAAGAACGTGCGCTGCTCCTCAGTGGTGAACTTTTTGAGATGGGCGCGCAGCGGCTCGCTGCCCTCCTTGGCGGCGGTCAACCAGTCGTCGGCGGTTTGGTAACGAAGTTGCATATCGGTCACGCGGTTGTATGTTTGCTCAAATACCGGGGCGTCTATGAACACGGTAAGGATCAATGCAGCGCCATACAGAACGATGTTCGGTGGTATGGACTGAGTGCCGAGCGCGTTGCGGATCAGGAAGAGAACGACGGAAACCTTGATGAACGCCGTCGTTGTGACGACTGCGAACGTCAACAGGCCAAGGCCGACGGTCGCCGCAACAAGCGCAAGGATGCTCGGTTGAATGTCAACCATTGACCGCCAACCTGCTACGTAACCGGATGCCCAACGCTTCACCGACACGTACGATGTCGCCGCGGCCGATCAATTGTCCGTTGGCGACAATGTCGACCGGACCGTCCAGCTGCCGGCCAAGCTCGAACACGTGCCCCTCGTTGATGCTTCGCAACGTACCCAGCGGGATGGGCCAGCGGCCGCATTCGAACACAAGCGTGATCTCAATACTGTCGATGTCGGCTTCTGAGGGCGGGATTGCTTGCTCCGCTTGGGGGCGAATCGTCATATTTGCATACCTTAGAGGATGGGACTGCAGGCGGAATGGTCCCCGAAGGATAAGTCTGTCGCCCGCGATCTGCGCCGGCGCCCACAACTTGTCCGCAGCGAGGATGAGCTGGCCATGGGCAAATGGAATGACGTCGGGCAGCAGTGCGTCGCCGGGCTGTGCCTGACGAAGAAGGCTGACGGGCGCCCGCAGCGAGCCGATCTCTCTCGCAATCAGGACCGGCAATTCCGAAGAAATCTTGCCTAAATCTCGCGGTAACTGGCCGATCAACTCGCCTAACACACGAAACGCAGACGGAACCAGACCGTCAAGAGGCGCGAACAAGAACAGGCGGGCCTTGGCCGCCACTGGTCCGAAAGTAACGTCGAGCTCCAAATAGGGGTCTTTGGCCGTTGCGTCTTCGATGCGGATCAGCTGCAAATTCCGCGCGAGCATGATCTCTAATCGAGCGAGCCAAGCTTCCAGAGCAAGTTCGAGAAGCAGCGAGCGGGTTGGGTCGGAAGGTAAAGTAAGGCCATACTGGACCGTTGAAATCAGCGCCTCGACGAGAACGCGGGGCAAGGACAAGACGGCGGTCTCGCCTCCGGCGCAAAATACGCAGTCGAGCATCGACATGGCATATGGCTCGGCCTGCCAAACAAGCCGGTTTATACGGATCGATACCGGCTTATCGCCAAGGCGGCTCTGCAGAACCGTGCGCGGGGCGGCGACCTCGTTGATCCACGAGACCACGCGATGCGACAACTTTACCGCTGGCTGAAATAGTGCGGGTTCACCCATGGCATTTACCGACAGGTTCCACGGGCGCAGCTCGCGACGTCATAAGAGAACGAGCCATCAGTTCGAGCCACCGACCGCTTGGCTGCGCGAACCACCTTGATATCGGAGCAAAAGCTCGTCGTCGGCATCGATTTCGGCTGCACACTCCGAACGGACAGCGGTAGTGCGCTGGACATCGCCCTCAATCTCCTGCCATTTCTGGCTCGCCGCCGAGCGCTTGGCCCATATGGTCCGCGCCTCATTCACTGACCGCTGAGCCTGCTCATGCGCGACGCGCGCCTGCTCACGCGCCTGGCGTGCCGATTCGATCTGTGCTGCCAGTCGCCCAAGGACGAGTTGACAGCGACGATCGAGCTCGGTCACGGACATCGTCTTGAGCGACGCCAGCTCCTGATAAAGTTCAGCTTCGACCTTGGCGCGACGATTCTCCGCGCCTTCAAGATTCTCAGACGCTCGCTGCAGCGCTTCGACCGCAATTCGGCGCCTGGCTTCCGTGTTCGACAATTCACGAAGCGCGCTTTGCTCTCTCATGTCTTTCACCAGCCGCAATTTCGACGCTTGCACGAGATTCAGGCCGTCAGACGCGACATCCATGAAACGGTCTCCTCAAAGCTAGACGGCTCGTCCTGTCCCTGGCGCAAGAATGCGCGCAGCTCCTCGATTGAATCGATTGCCCGATCAGTCAGTGGATCGCTGCCCGGCTTGTATTCACCGACCTTGATCAGGAACTCAGCCTCATTGTAGCGCGAGAGCAGATCGCGGAAGACGGATGCCGCCTTGCGATGTGGATCAGAGGCGACCGCATCCATGACACGACTTCGGCTCGACAGCACGTCGATGGCGGGAAAATGCTCTCGCGAGGCCAGCGCGCGTGAAAGAATGATATGACCATCGAGAATGCCGCGCGACTCTTCGGCGATCGGATCGCCCGTGCCGTCACCTTCGACAAGCACGGTATAGAATGCCGTAATCGAGCCCCGCTCGCCCATACCGGCACGCTCCAACAGACCAGGCAGCAGCGCAAAGACGGAGGGAGGAAAGCCGCGCCGGGTAGGAGGTTCTCCTGCGGCAAGGCCGATTTCGCGCATCGCACGGCTAAAGCGCGTCAGCGAATCCATCATCAGAACGACCTGCAGCCCTTGATCACGAAAATACTCGGCGAGTGCGGTCGCCATATGAGCGCATTGCGCCCGCTCCATTGCCGATCGATCGGACGTCTCAACGACAACGATCGTGCGAGCGAGGGCATCTCCAATATGACGTTCGATGAATTCACGCACCTCGCGTCCACGCTCTCCTATGAGCGCAACCACGGTGACATCGGCGGCCGCGCCTTTTACAATTTGCGACATCAGCGTCGACTTACCGCAACCGGCATCTCCATAGATTCCGATCCGCTGACCTTCGCCACACGTCAGAAGTCCATCCAGCACGCGAACGCCGAGCGGAAACGGCTGCTCTATGCCACGCCGCCTCATCGGGTTGGGCGCCTTGCCGCGGAGCGGACACGTGTGGACCGTCTTTATCGGCCCCTTGCCATCGAGTGGACGGCCGAAGCTATCGATCACGCGGCCGAGCAGGTCGGGTCCGACTGACACCTCCTGCATGCGCCCGGTCGGGAGCACTTCCGCGCGGTGGGACAAGCCTACCAGATCGCCAATGGGCGTCAGCAACACCCCGTCCGGCAGCAAACCGATGACTTCCGCTTCAAGTGACCATCCGGAAGCGTGATCCTGCAACAGGCAAAGTTCTCCAACACGGGCCCCTGGCAACACGGCATGGAGCAAGGTGCCGATCGCGCGCGTGATCCGTCCCCGCACGGCACGCGTATCGACATCCTTTGCTGCGAACCTCAGAGATGCTATCGCCGCATGCACATCTCCTTCTCCGGCCGCTTGGTCATGGCCTGATCGTTGCGTCGTCACGGATCGCTTTCCTGAGAAGATGGATTAAGGCTGAGACGCAATGTGCGGAGCTGCGCGGCAAGTCCCAAATCGACACTGCCGAACTCACTCCACAGAACGCACTGGTCGGGCCCCACGGCCGGGTCCGGATCAATTCTGACTTTCGGCCGACCATCCGTTCCATCGAACGCCACGAATTCATGCCTTAGTGCATCAGCATTCACAGGAGACACGTGAAGGCATACTTCTGCGCTGCCATATCTTTGCTCGACGGCGTGACGAACGGTCCTTACCAACATCTCACCCGGATCAAAGGAGCCCAACAAATCGGTCAATATCTCAATCACGAGCTGTGGCAACTCCTGTTGCAGAACGGCTTTTCGCCGGGCCACATCGTAAGCAGCTCGGGCGATCAGCTGTGCCATTTCGTCCGAGCCTGACCTAAGACCTTCGCGATGGCCGCGCTCCCGCTCCTGCTGATAGGCTTTCCTTGCCCAACTGCGAACCTGCCGCAGATATCGCTCGGCTAGCGCGTGCGTCTGCACCGCATCGTACCAGATACCAAGTTCCGCGGCTGGTATGAGCGGACCAAGCGGCCGTATCCGCGGGCTATCTGGCAAGACTGTTTCATCGGTCGTCATGCCGCTGGCTCCTCCGTGGCCAAATGGGCCACCACCAAAGACAGTAACTGACCTGCTGAATTGTGGTGTTCGGCTGCTGGGGATTCGGCGGTGGTTCCCACAGGTAAACGGAAAAGAACGCGCACACGGTCAAGCTCTGATGCGTCCTTGAGCCAAGCACCCAGGCAGGCACATCCGTCATGTTCAATCTGGCTCGCCAACTTCTGCGGATCGCCAATCGATGTGGTTGCGACCGCGCTGGATACGTGTCGGATTGCGAAAGCATGAGCTTCCGCACCAATATTTTTGATCAGAATCGCTACATCATGCTTTGACACAAGCTTGAGCACCGAACGGGCATGCCAGATACTGCCGGCGAGCAGGGCCGCCCGACGCGGATCATGCCCGAGCAGAACGTCCCTACCCCAGTCGGTTCCGTTCGAGACCAGCTCACTGCCCAGCAGCAATTCGACCAGTCTTTGCTGCAGTCTCGGAGTCTTCTGCAACTGCAGCACTGTGGCGGCCGACAGGAGCCCATCAAGATGGCTGGCAAACCGGTCGGGATGAATCAAAGCGGCAAGCTCGCGCAGGCGATCGGAATGCGGGTTGAGTGAATGATTTGGGTCAGTGGATGCCATCGATACGGACCTGCTTGCCGCCTATTTCGGATCGGAGGACAGTTTTTTGCCGGCGGACTGGACCGCTGGCTTGCTGGCACCTCTGCCGAGATTTGTCACTTTGCGCCAGGATTGACGAAGCTGTCGCCCACGTGTGCTCAGCAGCACGTAAGATAGAATGCCCAACGCGGCGAGCGCACCTCCTGCACCAATCGCAATGTGGGTTGCGATGAACTTGGTTGGTTCGGCGGAAGCTGCCGCTGGCACAACGGAGACCTCATGCTGAGCCCGCTCAACCGGCACGAACACGACGGCCACCTTGTCGTACGATAGACCTTCGATGCTGTTGGCGACGAGCATCTTGATCTGCGGCAGCAAGGCTGAGAGCTTCGCGTTGGAGGCGTGTCGAATGAAAACCGACGCCGAGGACGGGGTTGCATCCTGTCGCAAAAGATCATTCTTCGGCAGAACGACATGAACACGGGCGGAGAGAACCCCATCGATATCGTTGATCGTGCGCGACAATTCTTCACTGAGAGCATAGACGTAGCGGGCTCGCTCCTCAACCGGAGAGGCAACGAGGCCCGCCCCCTTGAACACCTCACCAAGGCTCTTGAAGGATTGGCGCGGCAAGCCCTGGTCATTCAGCAGCTCGATTGAGTAGGCGAGCTGCTTTTCTTCCACCTGAATTGTGCTGGTCCCATCCTTACCGACGACACGGATGGCATCGACGCCCTTGCTCAGGAGCAGCCCAAGCATCTCGTTGGCTTCACGCTCCTGAACTTTGGTATACAGATCAGCTTTGCAACCGGCGAGGGTCAGCAAAAGCAGCAACAGGAAGAGAGCATGAAGCCGCTTTCTTGCGGGCCGGCCATTACCGATCTTGTCTTTCGTCAAGACAGCCAACGGCCCGCTCAGCCCGCCGATAGAAGCTTGTTCAGAGATGAACTGACAGCACCTGTCCCCTTGGAGAGGAGCGAAACCTGGATGACGCCGTTGTAAACATCCCGCAGATTCGCCAGCGCCGAGTCGAAATGATCCGCATCTTCAGGTTTGCCCGCTGGATGTACCTCGACTTGCTGCACACGCAAGACCGGTTGCGCGGCCGGCCCAAGCTGGAGACTCTTGGTAGGATCAGGCTCGCCGACGAGCGTCGGCGAAACTGCGCCCGACGGAAGTGGTTTGCCCTGGTGAATAGCAGAAATGCTCTGAAGGACGCGATCGCCGAGCGGGCTCGCCGGCGTGACTGCGCGCTGCGCTTCCGGCAGCGATGGAGCTGGCGCGCGCTCAGGCACAGAAGAGGCGACACCTTGGTTCGAGGCCGCCTGCGCAAGACTCTCGTCAAACTTGGCGAGTGCCGGCGAACAGCCGTTGGAGGCACACTCGACGGAGTTGGCAGAGATCGACGTAACGCCAAACAACATGGAGGAAATCATTTCAGTCACGTGGTGAGATGAGCCGTTCGTTCACACGAATGGGCCGCACCTTAGAGAAGCAAGCTGACCAAAAACTGACGAGCATCTGTCATCTAATGATCACGGTTAGCTTCCAATTTGGGACGAAGTATCGGCTTCCAAATTGGGACGAATTTCGGTGCTTGTTCTCAAGTGTAAAAAAGCAGGAATGCTCATTTCATCCACAAGGCTGCACATCTTGAAGAAAGTTCTCTATGCTGGTGCTTTCATTTGCTTGGGCGTCGTCGAGGCGCTCGGCGCTACCCTGGCGCTGCCATCGACGCCTTATAGTTACACAGTTCTGGATCAGGACCTCGCGGCCGCACTGCAGGAATTCGGCAACAACCTAAATATCAGAGTCAATGTCAGCACCGGCGTGAAGGGGCGGATTCGCGGGCGAATGCCGGATCTCCCACCGCGAGAGTTCCTCGAACGGTTGATCAATCTCTATAATCTTCAATGGTACTACGATGGGCTGGTGCTCTACGTATCCGATGCGCATGAGGCGCAAAGCCGTCTTTTGGTCTTGAGTCCAATCAGCTTTGATGCGTTCAAGGCGGCACTCGATGCGCTCAACATCTCCGATGAGCGTTACATCGTGAGACCCGTACCGGGAGATGGCCTCGTCTTCGCCTCTGGTCCACCCCGCTTTGTCGCGCTTGTGGAGCAAACAATAAAAGGACTCGCGGCGGAGGCACAGGCACGGCGAAACTCGAGCGGTGCCGAAAAGCCGCCGCACGAGTCGGTTTTGATGCTATTTCGGGGATCCTCCAGCGTGGTCATTCGCGAAGGACGACCGAATGACGCTCCTTCGCCGGAGGCACCACATCAAGACGGCGTGGTCCACACACCCGATGCAGGTAAGAAATGACGTGATGACAACAGATGGCCTAGGAAGAGATGCAATGCGTCTGCTTATGCCCTCTGTGAGCTTTTCGAAAGCTACTGCTGCCATTGTCAGAGCGCGGATGTGTGGATGGCCGATGCCGCAGGGTGGCGTAATCAACGTCCAGGCCGGAGCCACGGATGCGACTCAGAATTCTGGCCAGCAGCATCGGTGAGTGCTTTGCCACTTTAGCGCCTCATGCGAGCTTTTGAACAACACCACGAAGTCCGTCATGCAAATGAGCTTCGTCGCACGAGAATGAAAGCCACTCCGTTGTCCAAAAGGAGGAGCAGGATGGACTTCAACGCGCTAAGCCCGGCGGACAACAGCCCAGCGTCCCACTCGTGCTCGTCGCCCGCCGGTCTAAGGGAGTTTGAGCGTGAACTAATGGCATTGCATGAAATACCCGAATACAGCCAGGACCTAATTTGGCAGGAACTCGGAGCCAGATCATCGCGTGTCGAGCCATCATTGAGCGGCGGCGAGCGGTCCAATTCCCAACAGCCGATCGCTCAACACCGCGCGGACGCCTCCGATTTCGGCAACGACCTTGTTTGGCAAGATCTTGAGCCTTGGCTCATGCGGGCCGGGTCACCTCACGCTGGACCGTCTCAAGCTGGGCCCACGTTGCCCGCAGGGGTTGCTCCGCCGGAAATTGGAGATTTCGCCATGGCGAGCGGTCGTCGCGCCAAGGACGACTGGGTCTTCACTGGCCAAACAGCTACGCCCGCTCAGATCGAAATGCTGAGAAGCCGCGATCTCATACCTACCAGGGGTGTCCGGACAACAACGTTCACCATCCTGGGTGTGCCTCACACGGCGGAATGGCGAGAAGAAGGTTTTATTCGTCTCACACCGTCGCTGGACCCTTCCCTTTGGCCTGTAGGTTCGAGCGAACACTCGCCAAGCGGCTAAGCATGATGACATGAAGAATGCCAAGCGCAGCTGAGCTTCGATCTGCTCGGGGCAATACGGTCCGCAGCATCTACGCAAGCGCCAACATTCTCGTTGGGCGCAGGCGCGAGGTCGCTACGCGTGGGTGATTTCACCATAAGATGCTGCGGAGACCTGCGACGTTGTTGCACGAATCAGCGCACGTGACCATCCGCAGAGCGGCAGACTCGGCTTCGTTAATTCGGCCTAGTTGGCCCGGAGGCGAGCGATCGAGCATAACAAGCAAGCCGATTCCGATATCGAGAACCCATCACCGCCTCTCACACCATCATTGCGCGTCCCGTTGTGAAACCTCTGAGCGCCGTCAGCTTTTGGAAAGCTAATCGAACCTACCATATGGCGTGAATATCTAGACGGCGATGTGCCTATAGATTGTAGCGGAACTGAGCGCTGGGGGCGCACTGAGCAATCGGAAGCAAGTGGTAGGAGCCATCGAAGCCTATCGACATTTCTTGCTCGTTGTTCGTCGCGATTCTCGGGCTGCGCCACATGACCGGCTTGTGGTGCGATCTCAAATCAGAGGACGTATAATGTCAGTCAACAACCTATCGCTAACCGCCAGCTCGACTTTGTCCGGCCTGGCCCCCGGACCCTCATCGGCGCGGGATCTTTCAAACTTCGAGGCGATGCTGGCTAGTTTCTCGTTGAAAGACAATGCCGATGACCATTCCACACCACAGGATCCGGCGGCTGCAGACTCAGCCAAGCAGCTGACGGAGGAACTCACGCAGGAGGTGCGGAACATCCTCCCGCCGGAGATCAAGGCCGCACTGGACGCATGTCAGCAGGCCCCAGAGCCATCCTCCGCGGAGTCCTCCTCCGCTGCGAGCGCCCCGAAGATTGCAGAGGCACCCGTACAAAGCTCCAGGATCACGTGGAACAGCGGCACGCTGACTGATGCCGAGCTGCAGATTGTGTCGGTGCTGAACCGACACAAAGATAAATGCCCGCTGGATTGGAAATCTCTTGGAGATTTGGCCAACGATCCCTCCACACCGCCGGATCTAAAGGCGGCGATCGAGGCCTTGCAACGGGACCCAGAGCTCTTCTATGCGATAGGCTCGCAAGGTGACGGCCGCTGCGGCGGGAAGATCAAAGCAGGTGATCTCTCCGGCTTCTCCGATCACCACCCTCAGGTTGCTGCTTTCCAGGAGCAGCGGGCAAAGAGCTATACGCAAAACTATATCCCTTCCGACGGCACCCGGAATGGCGGTCCATCGGTTATGACCCAGACCGATGCATTGCGCGAGCTCTATCGCTATGCCGACAACCTGCCTAAGAACCTGAGCCTTGCGGATTTCAAGCGGATCGTCGACGGCGAAGCTAAAACCGGCAAATGCCCGCCACAGGTCCTCGCGGCCGCTCAATACTTCCTCGACCACCCGGATGAATGGAAGCAGTTGTACGGTGGCTCGATAGACAAGGTCCACAAAGAGGACTTCCTGCAGGTTGCTTCATCATCGATGAATCTCACGCAAGCCGAGCTCGATACGCTCAATACGATCAGTAAGAACCAAAACGCTTTCTTCGGGAAGGGTGACCTGACCCGGGAAAAGCTGGCGAGCATGGTCGACGATAAGAGCCTCGCGCCCGAGGTGCGAAAGGCGGCCTCCCAGCTGCTCTCCGATCCTGTGTTGTTTGGGTTGATGAACAACGCGATTACGGGCTACAAAACCCACCACAAGTTCTTCGACTTCGGCGGCGGCCATACGGTCGATTCCGGCAACATCAGCAACAGCGACTTCAACCAGTTCTTCAACAACATGTCGGGTGCGAACCGCACCGTTCACCAAGTGAAGACGCATGCCGTCCGAACGCCTGCCGAGCAGGACGCGGTCGCGGACATGACGATGGGCATGGCAGACCAGCCCGACATCAAGTCTCCCAAAAAGAACGGTGGTGCCTTCATGCACGCACTTGATGACGTGCTCAAAGTTGGCTCTAAGGTAATCGACTGGGCCGCGACAGCAGTCGGTGTACTTGGCTTCATTCCAGGCTTGGGTGAATTGGCCGATCTGGCGTCAATGGTGCTCGAAGCCGAGGCGCAAGCTGCAAATCTTCTTCACACTGCCATCAGTGGCGGCAACATAAAGCAAGCGCTGGAAGAAGCCGGGCTGAGCCTTGCGGCACAGGCGGTGGGCTGCATCGCCGGACCTGAGGTCAAATTAGCAATGCGAGAAGGCTTGGTGAAGCAGGCAATTCAAGAAGCCGCGACGGCCGGCATCAACCTGCCGGTTTCGGTGGCCCAGTCCTACGCGGAGGATTATCTGAATAACCTGAAGGCTCGCATCGAGTCCGAGCGCTTGCAAGCTGCAGGCGCTAACGCCTAGTCGGAGCGACGCTATCTTCTCAGGATCACGCTGGAAACGCTAATCGAGCTAGCGCGGCCTCCGCGCGGTTGGGCCTCTCTGCCGAGCAGTAGGTCGCGCAAGCTCTACCAGCATACTTGAGACCGCCCCGACTCCGAGGAACTTATTTCGGCTCTTCACTGCGTACAAACTATGTTGGCCGCACTCGATTGCCCGAATCCGACCTCAAGCCCAGTCTGCCGCTGTGAAGTTCCATCGACTGCATACCCCGCCTGTCAAGAGCGCGATGCATTAACACTACGCGACAGACCGGCAGCCGCGGAGCCTGCCTGTTGCGCGAGATCGAGAGCACATTGGTCCAGAGCGGTAGAAGTCGAAGGGCTCTTTTGGGTCGCGATTGACGGATCTGCTATGGGCCCGCCAGGACCGAGGGACCGCTCTTGGCCGCTGAATCGGCCGTCACTCTGGTTTTCCGCCTCGCTCCCGGCCAGGTCAAGCTCCATGCCGCTTCGCCTGACCGCAAGCAAATTGTCGAAAGAGCTCGGAGGCATCGCAAGGGACGTGAGCCCGAGATTGCAGCACGTCGGCCTCAAAACGTTTTTATTAGTGGCGGCTTTGATATTTCGCCTATTGAAGCTTTCGAAACGATGAGCAACGTGCTCACCCGATCAAGCTCCACAAACGATTGTTTGTCTTAACGATCTGATCTCCAGCTTTCGCGAGTAACTTGTTCAAATACGGTCGGCTGGTGAAGACGTTTAATGATGATCGACCAGCGGCTCATTGCATTTTCTACGACTCGTCAGCTTGTCGAAAGCTAATACTTGCATAGTGGAGGGCGGAAACTGCCTCCATTGGCACGATTGAATTGACATAGGAGAACCCGATGCGCGTTACGAGTTCTAGCGCCGCTGGGCACGTTGATGCTGACCTGCATGCGGCTGGCGGCAAAAACGGCGGCAAAAAAGAATCTCACAAGCCTGGCGAGCGCGACGATCATGCCCGATCGCCTGATGCAAACATTCCCGTAAACGGCGGCGCGTCCACTCCGGGCGACAACTCGCAAGAAGCCGCTATGCAGCAAGCGTTCAGCGTCGCCCTGGGAGCCGTTGCTCTCCAATTTGCGAATAGTGCAATGAGCCATTTCGACGACGTCATGGCCGAGACAGAGGAGGATTCCTGACGCCGCATGTTGCGACGTTAGGAAATAGGAGCCGCAGGTCGCGGCGCAATTCGAGCACACAGGAGAATAGTATGACTAAAAATGTTGGGGCGTCTCATACCTCGACTGCAGGTGGGGCAGCCGGCACCGCTACTGCTGCAGCCGCTTCCACGGCTGCTGAAGCTGCTGGAGAGGCGGCATTCCAACGGCAAATCGCCGCTCTGACTTTGACCAGCACAAAAGCTGCTGAGAGGGATGTGGAACTTCGCGTCGTCTCGACCGAGCTCTCGACCGTCAAGAAAGCGGCCGATGAGCGGGTGCAGTAAGGGATGAGATGGGGCGACGTCGCCGCCCCACTTTCCCCGGCTGCTTAGTCTGTGAAGTCGCAACGGGCCGTACGGTTTTGCCGTACGGTTCCGTTCGCTGTTCAGGAAACCGACCGTGAACGAACCAAATTGCCCGCATTTCGAAGTGTTGTCGGGCTGTTACTCCGGGCTGACAAGTAAAGTGGGGGTCGGATCGTGTCTGATTGGCAGCAGCCTCGATGCTGACTTAATCTTCGTCGAACAAGGCCTCGAACCGCACCATCTTCGTGTCACCCCCCATTCCAATTCAATCGAGATCGAGGCCCTTGCGAGGGACGTTAGGATCGAGGGGCACGAGACTGTTTTACCGAACGAGTCCATTGTTGTCCCTCTTCCTGTCGTTTTGCATGCCGGGGCGATGTCCATTCGCTGGACGATCGAGGACTACAAACAAGCTGGCTCCATCGACCGCCGGCCTATATCGCTCGCCTTTCTCGCTTTGGTCCTGATTAGCTCTGCCGCGGCTGGCGCAGTCTCATCCAGTTTTGTCCAGACCGACACCACTGTGGCGTCAAGTCCGTCGTCCCCTGCTACGGACATTGCACCCAAGCTGGCGCTCACCGCTCCTGATGCTCTGGCCACCGATGCAGCTGCCGAGCGGCTGCAAGAGGAAATTGACAGAGCGGGCCTTGTCGGCATCAAGGTCGGTTCTGGGGCGGGCGTTGTCACCGCCGACGGCACCGTGACGCCCGCCTCGCTCGCCACATGGCGAGACGTCCAGCAGCGGTTTGATCACAATAGCAATGGCGCTTATACGCTCGTCAATGCGGTGGCTATCAAGAATGAGAAGACGCCTCCCGCAATTGGGGTCCAAGCTGTTTGGCGCGGGAGCGCCCCCTATATTGTCATTGCTGGTCAAAAGTATTTCGTCGGCGCGCTCTTGAGCAATGGATGGACCGTCTACGGGATCGAGGAAGGGCGTGTTCTGCTGAGCCGGGATGGCCGGCTTGCCACTCTATCCTATTAGCGTTTTAGGCCGTAGGTAAGGAAGCAAAGTGCCATGACTAGGCTGCCCCCGAATCCCGTCGAGCCCGGCACCTCTTTTCAGGAGCCAAACGTTGATCATCATGCATCTGCCATTACGCCGGTCAATTCTCGAACCAAGTCCATCGGGATTGACCGGACGCGCGGCAATGATGACAAGAGCCACACCTCGATTTCTCGTCATAGTGACGTGCTGGATCGGTTGGTGGACGCCACGATCGAGAGCGCGCTCGAGCTCAGTTCGATCGATGCAGTTTCGCGCATCAATTTCGACGAGGCGCGCGCCCCGCCAGGTCAGATCGAGCCAGGCTCGGATCTCGCTTGGCTTAATGAGCCAAATCTCGCGCACAGTCTGCTCTCCTTCGTGACGCCGCGCTTACGTCATTCGCATGTTCTGCGTCCTGAGCAACACGGCCTTCTTCTGGAGCGTTTGGCTGATACGCTATCAGCCGCGCCAGAGGATTTGGTGCCACGTGAAGGAGCCGCCCTTCTGCAACTGGAACTGCAACGTTTAATCCTGCTCCGGCAGAGTCACAACGGCTTGATCAAAGGCTAGCGATGGTCGGGCCAGACAAAGTGCAACACTTCACATCTACACAGCCGCCAATCGTTTCCGAAGCCGGCGCTGTCGACCTGATCTCCGGGCCGGAGCGAGATTTGCTCTGCGTGCTTTCTTATGTCTACCTTGCGTGCGGACAGAGCGCCAAGAGCCTGGCACTGTTGCGGCTGGTCGCTCACGAACAGTCTCAAGACATCGGCCTGCTCCGCATCCTGGCCTACGCTCTCATCTCGGAGCGTCGCGGTGACGAAGCACTGTCGGTATTGGACAGGCTGGACAAACTGGATGACGAGCCGTCTTCGTGTCCGCCCTTGATGCTGATGCGCAGCCACGCCCTGCGTCACGCTGGCCGCATCACCGAAGCGCAAGCCGTCTTCAAACGCTATGTTTTGTTGCGGGGCAGCACAGCTGCAATCAAACAACAATAAGGCTTCTCATGGCCAACCTTCTACGAAATCTCATCACGCGCGCGCCGGCTCACCCGGATTTGATGGTCGCGTTGATGCTTCTTCTGGCGATCGGAATGATGATCATGCCGATCCCGATCGTCGTGATCGACATGCTGATCGGCTTCAATCTGGGGTTTGCCATATTGCTGTTGATGGTAGCCCTGTATCTCAACACGCCGCTCGACTTTTCGTCCCTGCCGGGCGTCATCCTGATCTCCACCGTCTTTCGTCTCGCTCTTACCGTTGCAACGACGCGACTGATCCTAGCCGAGGGCGATGCCGGCAGCATCATCCATACGTTCGGCGATTTCGTCATATCCGGCAACATCGCCGTCGGCATTGTCATATTCCTGATCGTGACCATGGTGCAGTTCATGGTTCTCGCCAAGGGCGCCGAACGGGTGGCGGAGGTATCGGCGCGCTTCACGCTCGATGCGCTGCCGGGCAAGCAGATGGCTATCGACGCGGAGCTGCGCAACGGCCATATCGATCAGCACGAAGCCCGCAGCCGGCGCGGCGCGCTGGAGCGAGAAAGCCAACTGCACGGCGCGATGGACGGCGCCATGAAATTCGTGAAGGGCGATGCCATAGCCGGACTAATAGTCATCTGCATCAACATGCTGGGTGGCATCACGATCGGATCGCTCTCCAAGGGCATGTCCCTCGAGGAGGCGATGCATCAATACACCATCCTGACGATCGGTGATGCGCTCATTTCGCAAATTCCGGCCCTGCTGCTGTCAATTACAGCCGCAACCATTGTCACTCGTGTCAACGGTCCTTCCAGACTCAATCTCGGCGCCGATATCGTCAACCAACTTACGGCCAGCACACAAGCGCTACGCTTGGCCTCCTGTGTCTTGCTTGTGATGGGATTCGTTCCTGGCTTCCCTTTGCCCCCCTTTGTCATACTGGCCGCGCTGTTCTCCGCCGCCAGCTTTCTCAAGGTTGGCGTGCAAGAGGGCAAGACCGCTCCCAAGAGCAGCGCCGGTCCCACCGGTTCGGCTCCCGCTTCCGCACAAGGTCAGAAGCAAACCGTGCCCGCGGAGGCACTCCCGATTACGCTGTTGCTGGCGCCGAGCCTGATGCAGGCAATCGACGTAGGGGAACTCGAGCAGTGCGTCGCACGGGTTTCGGCACTGGTTTCAGCTGATCTTGGCATCACAATTCCACGCATTCCCGCCCAAAGCGCACAGCACCTGGCCCAATCGCAATTCCGGGTGGATGTCGAAGGAGTGCCGGTGGAAGAGGGCGCCATTGACCCGACACAACTCTTACTTAACGACGACGTGGCGAACATTGAATTGAGCGGGATCCCCTTTTGGCGGGACCCAGACACGAATCGGATCTGGATCGAACAAGGCCATGCGCCTGCTCTCAAAGCTGCCGGAATAGGGCACCACCGTCCGAGCGAAATCATCGCCTTGCGCGTCCAGTCGACGTTGACACGCTATGCACAGCGCCTGGTGGGCATTCAGGAAACGCGTCAGTTGCTTAGCCGGATGGAGCAGGAATATGCCGATCTGGTGAAGGAGGTGCTGCGCACGACACCGATCCCTCGCATCGCGGATGTCCTACGTCGCTTGCTGGACGAGGGCATCCCGATCCGGAACACCCGTTTGGTTCTGGAGGCGCTTGCAGAATGGAGCGAACGGGAGCAAAATGCCGTACTGCTCACCGAATATGTGCGCTCCGTTCTGAAGCGGCAGATCTGTCACCGCTATGCCAACGCCCATCGTGTTGTGGCGGCCTTTATCGTCGAGCGTGAGACCGAGGATATCGTGCGAGGTGCGGTGCGCGAGACCGCTGTCGGTCCCTACCTCGTTTTGGAGGATCGGCAAAGCGAGATGCTACTTTCACAATTTCGCCAGATCCATTCGAGCATCGCGCGCAGTCAGAACCAGCCAGTTATCCTGGGCTCGATGGATATCCGGCGCTTCGTCCGCGGCTTTCTCACCCGCAATGGAATAGACCTACCTGTTCTCTCGTATCAGGATCTCGCCTCGGATTTCACCGTCCAGCCGATTGGCTCCGTCAAACTTGCGCCTGGCAAGGACAAGACTCCTACAGGCGGGCATCGTGACCTCCTCCCTGCGGCTGGCTGACGAGCACAGGTGTGTGGTCGTGAGGTCGCTTATGAATTCATGTAAGATTAATGTTCTGCGGCGCTGGCGTAACTTTCGTCGCCATTCGTGCTCGGCCTTTCTCCCCATGCTTGTCATCGTGCTGCTCGCGGGTTGCGCTAACTCGCACAAGTCGGGTCTTTCACAGCAGCCGGCGTCCACGGCAGAGCTGGTTGGGGCCAAGGAGGTCGATCCAGCTATGCGCGAGCGCATCTCTCACGCCCTCGGTCAGGATGCTGACGAGAAGGCTTTGCGCGATGCGCTGAAGCAACGACCGGATAATGTCGATGCAGCGATTCCTCTTGCGCGGGGCCTGCTGATGCGTGAAAGCCCTGATGAGGCGCTTGAGGTGCTCGACAACATCTTGCTTGCAGCACCCGGCGACCTGCGCGCACTGAATGCCAAAGGTGTTGTGCTCGATCACGAGGGCCGCCATCACGAGGCGCAAACGCTATACCGCCAAGCGCTCGCAATTGACCCAGCAAATCCGATGTTGAGCAACAATCTCAAGCTGTCGCTCGCCCTTGAAGGGACGACGCAGAACGGCAATCCGGGCCCACAACTGCAAGCGGATGGCCGGCACGCACCGTACCGTTAGACGTAGCCAACGAACAAGAGCGGATCGCAGTTGCTCGGTGCCTCTCTGTCAGCTTACCGACAGCTAGCCGATTATCAGCCGCCGTGGAGGCTCAAGAGTTAAATTCCCGGCGAAGCGACAGTTCGTACAATGAAATCGGCATGTATAAACAGATCAGTAGACCAACCACACGCCAAGTGTATCCGCGACCGACCCACGAACAATGGGTCGTACTGAACCGATAGTCAAACGTTTCCAGGACATAGTCTCTACTAAGAATTCGGCGCCATCGAATTCTTCCTCCGGTCGATCTTGGATGGCAACCCTGCCGTACTCGCTTGTTTCCGAGCCGCCAGCGGTCGATATCTCAAAGTGTTCCGTCGAGCGCGATAAGTTTCCTGGACGAGATGACAGCACCTCGACGATAGATCTCAGGGTCACTCATCCGCTGGCCAACAACCCAGGCGATATCCTCCTGAAACGACAGCTCCGGCTCGATGGCGACGAACCGCTCGTCCTCTCTACACATTCAATCGCCCAGCGAAAGCTCGCGCAGCAGCGTTGGGTTTTGCTGAGGTAAGTGACTCGATGATCGCGCTTGATCTCGCCAAGCGGGGCAACAAGTGGAACAAGAACAAAGATGCCAAATGCGCGAGCAGGCAGCTTATATCTTTGCCGCAGCTGAAGACAGTAGCGCCAACGCCGGCATGATTTCACCAGGGCTGGCTTGCGCAACCGGATCACCTGGCCACCGTTCTCCCTCGTGAACCTTTCTTATTGTTCGATCGTAGATCTGCGAAGCGCCCGCTGCCGTCAACGAAAACATGCGGCCGAGGAACTAAAGTATCTCTCGAGCTCCGCGATCGCGCGTTCCTCCCACTCTGCAGCTTGCGCTAGTAATGAGTCCCGTTGGATTGGCCGAAATGCGGCGGACTGACGGCACAACGAAGCTATCGCGCGATAGCGGCGCACGTTTTCCATAACGGCCAGTCCGGTCATGTGTGGATCTCCTCCCCTGCTATCCCGGGCAAGAACTTGCTCGAAAACCGTTTTCGATCCGTTAGCGATCGGAGTGGAAGGCGTGAATGGTTGGCAGAATCTTGCCGGCATGAGAGGGCCGATAATGAACGTCTTCCACAAGGAGCACATCCACATAAAAGCCGGCTCGGCAGTGCTCCATCCGGGCGCTTCTGCACCCGTTGTCTCAGTTTATTGGTTGGATAGCGGAATGTAGAAATAGCTAACGGGAACGAGGCACGTCTCGGCTTGCAATCTCAATCAGATGACTGCGATCTGGCCTGTCTTTCGAATCCTCAAGAGTAATGAGCAATCCGTTTATTGGTGATTTGAAGGACGGAGAGGGCCGGTGCTTTGTCGGCATCCCCTTGCCTCCATAAACAGCAAACGGCACACAACTGTGACTTCCTCCGTCTCATCGAAACTAGCGAGACTGAGCAGTTGTTACCTCGCCGGTCGACAACCGAAGCGCTGCTTAGTGACAAATCCTCTTAATCTCGCAACCCTAGGCGATCTACGAGGTCGTGTAGGTAATCGCATAACCTTCCGTGGCTCGGTAGCGATGCGCTTGCGCGGCGGGAGTGCACAGGGATTCGCCGAGAATTAAGCGGAATCGAAGAAGGCCAGAGATACTCATCGATGCTCATCTCAAATAGTATCGCCGCAAGTGCCGAAAAGTAAAAGGCTATGGGAACGAGGCTAACGGCCGGGATCTCGCAGACTAACCACCCCTTGGTGCACATCCGATTGGGGCCCGGGCCTCCCATCCGATGCCACGTGTGACGCTAACTGTGCTTCAAAACGTGCCGCAGTCCTACCCCTCAACAGGCGGTGTCGTGGATCTGCTGAAACTATGGTGCCTTTCAGCATGGCGGCCCCGCCGGAGTCAGGTGAGGCCGTGTTGGACGGGCGACTAGGAATGACGAGTGTCCCTGGTTCTGCGGTCGTGTGTATCATGAAAGGCTACTGCGCCATTCAAGGGGAGGCGTCAGCCAGCCGAAAGGCCTTTGGGCATCAGCCTACCAAAACAAGGAGACGACGGCATCCTTTGTTTGTTTGTAGCATATGCTGTGCGACCGTACGGCTGACAACAGATGACAACAATGTTGCGCCGGAGCGCTTGCACCGTACGCGATTAGGGGCACTCGGATGATCACGCCGTTTCGACGGAACTGGAGTCCAAAAGAATTATTCGATGCTCTTACGCCAGCGATGTTCGCCGCCGAGCCGTCGGCTGTCCGTGCACGTTGGGACAAATTGTGGCCTGATCTGTACACGGAATATGACGCCCGTTATCTGAAACAAGAATTAGTGGCGCGACATCTTATTGCTTCCGATGAAGCCGCGGCGTTCTTCAACGCTTGGGCGATTGACGAAGAGCGCCACACCGACGGATTCATCCGAATCATTGAACTTGTGGCTGACGGATCGGAAAAGGATCTTCGGGCGAGATTGGAGGCGCGAACGCATGATTTTGGTCCGATCGTTGAACACCTGAAGGACGAATTCTCCCTAATGGTTATAATCGCGTTTGATGAGATGTGCACTTGCCGCGCCTATGCAGCAGAAAAGCCATTTTATGACGCCCTTGGGAACGACACGTTCCATCATTGGCTGCGGGAGGTTATTGCCGACGAGGCGGTCCACTCGATGAACGCCGTCAACGTTATCCGCGCACGCTATCGCGACCGCATCGACCAAGCCGCCACAATTCTCGATAACCTAATCCGTGCGGCCGATAATCTACGTTATTCAGGCACCTTCGTCCTCGACTACTTCGGCGCAGTGTACTCCAAGGAGCTGCTCGCCGATTCCCGCCTCGCGACCATGAGGAATATTGCCAAGCCACTCATCGTGTAGAGCGAGATGTGTAACAGCGAGCCTGCCGAAAGTTGCACCGCCGTCATATCGCCGCTCAATCCAACTTTCCTGCAAGTTTTCCATTCTATCAGTTGACGCCAAGTTGTCCTGACGCGTTGTGCGCAATGTCGTGTTCACGACATGTCGACGGTTCACCTCTGGCCAGAATAGTACGCGCCGGTTCTGTTTTGTGTCCAGTTGGCGTGTGCGCGGCCGTGAGTACGCCATTCGGCAATTGGTCCGGCCTTTGCTTTGCTGTTTGGCGACCACGTGCGGCTCCCCGCTTTGTCGGATTTGTCCGCCACAAACGTGGATCAGTATGGAACGAAAGGCGATGCCATGAAGAACCGGATTTCGGTCACCGCCAAGGCGGGAGGTACCGCCGCTAATGCCTCCGACTCGACGACGCCCACCGCGCCGGCGGTCAAGCACAGAACGGATGATAGCACTGACTTATACCTTCCTGAAGAGGGTAGCGTCTTTCCCGACACGATCAGATCAGATCGACCAGCTAGCTTCACGCTTCAGAACGGTTTGGAGGTGGTCGTGATCCCGGATCATCGCACACCCGTTGTGACTCAGATGATCTGGTATAAGGTCGGTTCCGCCGACGAGCCGCCTGGCAAATCGGGGCTTGCGCATTTCCTCGAACACCTGATGTTCAAGGGCACCTCCAAACATCCGGCGAATGAATTCTCCAAGGCCGTGCTCCGCGCCGGCGGCAATCAGAACGCCTTCACCGGATTCGACTACACCAGCTACTTCCAGAACGTGCCGCGCGAGCACCTCGGCAAGATGATGGAATTTGAATCCGACCGCATGACCGGTCTCATTCTCAAAGATGAGAGCGTGCTGTCCGAGCGCGACGTCGTGCTGGAGGAATTCAATAAGAGCGTCGCTAACCGTCCAGGTGAACGGCTCGCTGAGCAGATGATGGCGGCGCTTTACCTCAACCACCCCTACGGTCGCCCCATTATCGGGTGGCGCCAGGAAATCGAAAAGCTTACCCGAGAGGACGCGCTTATCTTCTACAAGCGCTTCTATGCACCGAACAACGCGATCCTGATTGTCGCTGGAGACGTCGCCCCCAAGGAAGTCCGCTCGATGGTGAAGGAGACGTTTGGCGCGATCCCCACGCAACCATCGATTCCCCTGGAACGCCTGCGGCCGCAGGAGCCGACGCCGGCGGCGCCGCGCACAGTGACGTTGGCCGATTCCCGCGTCGAGCAGCCAGCCCTGCACCGCTATTATCTCGTACCGTCGGCTCGCACCGCAGCCGCCGGCGAGGGTCCAGTGCTTGACGTGCTACAGCAGTTGATGGGCGGCGGCGTCAACTCATATCTCTATCGCTCGCTGGTGGTCGAAAAGCAGCTCGCGGTCACTGCCAGAGCGAGCTACCACTCTGCCGCGCTCGATCCCTCGCAATTCGCGATCTCTGCCATACCAAAACCTGGCGTCAAACTCAGCCAGATCGAGCGCTCCATCGACGAGGTAATCGCCGACGTTACGCGTAATCCCGCGAGCACCGAAGATCTCGATCGGGTCAAGACGCGGCTGATCGCGCAGATAACCTACGCCCAGGACAATCAGGAAATGCTCGCGCGCTGGTATGGCCGCGGCCTGACAACGGGACTATGCATCGACGATATTCGCGGCTGGCCGGACGGCATCCGCTCGGTCAGTGCACAGCAGGTGCACGAGGCCGTGCGGAAATGGCTCGACAAAAAACGATCGGTGACCGGCTATCTCATCAAAGAGTCTACGCCAAACTACGGGGAGACGCTCTAGTGATCTATCCTTGCACACGACGTGGGATCCTCCTCGGGGGAGCCTCGCTCCCAATCGCGATGCTCGCTTCGCCAAATTCGCTTGCGGCCACGAGGACGCTTGCGCGGACCGGGATCAAGCGCCTGGTTTCGTCTTGCGGCATAGAAGCCTGGTTCGTGCAGGATTCCACTGTCCCGTTGATCGCGATGGAATTTGCCTTCACCGGCGGCGCGACTCAGGACCCCCCTCAAAAACCTGGCGTAGGCCACATGGTTGCTGGCCTGCTCAAGGAAGGTTCCGGCGACCTAGACTTCAAGACCTTTCATGAGCGGCTCGACCGTCGCGCCATCGAGCTGGGTTTTCGCTCGACCCATGATCACTTCCGCGGTGCCTTGCGCACGCTCGAGGACAACGCGGACGAGGCCTTCGGACTTTTACGGATGGCGCTAACCTCGCCGCGTTTCGACGCGGCCGATGTCGAACGGATCCGTGCCACTGTGCTTGCGCGCCTTCGGCACAACTCGACCGATCCTTCGTCTCTGGCCCATCGCAAGTTCCTCGAAGTCGCCTTTAGCGATCATCCTTATGCTCGCCCAGCCGGAGGTTCGCTGGAAAGCGTGCCGAAGATCGAGGTAGCGGATCTCAAGGGCTATGTCCGACGCGTGATCGCAAAAGACACGCTCAAGATCGCGGTGGTCGGCGACGTCGATCCAGGGGTCCTCTGCAAACTGATCGACAAGTCCTTTGGCAGCCTGCCGACCAAAGCGGAAGTGACGCCCGTTCCCGAAGTCGTCGCAGCAAAGCCGCCGCAGCGGGTCTTTATTCCGCTCGACGTGCCGCAGACAGTTGTGACTTTTGGCGGTCCAGCCGTCCGTCGCAGCGAGCCCGATTTCATGGCCGCCTATGTCGTCAACCACATCCTCGGCGGTGCCGGCCTGACGTCGCGCCTGTTCCGCGAAATCCGCGAGAAGCGCGGACTGGCCTATTCGGTCCGTGAGAACCTGGTCTGGTTGGATCATTCAGCCATGTTTCTCGGCAATAGCGGCACCTACGTCGATCGTGCCGGCGAAACGGTCGAAGAAATCGAGAAGCAGGTCCGCCACATCGCCGAGGAAGGACCGACTCAGCAGGAACTCGATGATGCAAAGTCCTACCTGAAGGGCTCGCAAGTACTGGCTCTCAACACATCATCAAAGCTTGCGCGAACGCTGTTGCAGCATCAGCTTGACAAGCTGCCCATCGACTATTTCGAAAAGCACAACGCCGTGGTCGATGGGGTGACGTTGGAGGACGCCAAGAGAGCAGCGCAGCGGCTGTGGGGCGCGGGTCTGCTCACAATTATCATCGGCCGCTCCCCAAAGGACGCAGCGCAGCCGACCACCATGCCATCGGGGACCACACCCCCGCCAGGCGCCGAGCAGCTAGGCGCCGCCCCGACGGCGCCACCGAATTGACTTTCTAGCAGCCCAGGCGCTTAGCAAGCGCCTCCCTGTTGCGCGCAGAGTGCGTCTAGCCACCCGCCTTTAGCTCGCGGAGATATTCGATCATCGGGCAGTTACCACGCGGCCGCTCGAGTGCCGCTTTTGCTCAATCGCTTTGCCAAACAAGGCGGTAGTCCGGCTTGAAGTCTTCAGGTAGCGAATTGCAAAAATAGAGCTATCACCAAGAAAAACGGCCTCAGAGGGCGATACGCTGAGGCAGAGCTTCCACTGTGGTCGTGCCATTGGGGGAATGGCACAGACGTGGAAATAACCGCTTACCAAATGGCTTGTTCTTAATTCTTTTCATTTCCGGCCTGACCAGCAATCGCCGGATCGGAGCTCTTCGCGGCGGAAGGGGATCGCTACTTTCGGCGGCCTTCGGCGGCAGCAATGAGGTCGACACTTCCTGTTCTCCACGCCTGCCTCGATTGTTGCAGTAAGTATCCGCCTTAGTCGCATTCAGTTGTGCTCGAGTTGCTTTACCCTGGTCGGCTGGCGTTCGTACCGTGGCGCCAGCGGGATCGATGCCCCCTAGAGCGCAGCTCTAGGGGATGCCTAACAAGCTTCGGTAGTTGTCCCATGAAGGATATGAAGGTGAGCATGATGTAGCTTTACGCCGAGGCCGAGTATGCAGACCAATTATCTAAAGCGCGACCGACCAGAAGAAACGAGAACTGGACGCGCACCTCGCACCCCATTTCAGGCGGGCTTGCCTCAAATCGAAAGAGTGGTCAGAGTGGGCGCTTTAAAACGGTAATGTACACCGTCTGCCGCACCCAAGGAAGCGGCCCAGCGAGAGCGCACAGGCGCCAGACCATCGTTCATTCCCTGCAGATTCTTCTCGACCTGCACCACGTCGCCTCATCGGCGAACTCTGTGCCCAAGACAAAGATCGTCCCGATCGCTCGACGCCGACTTCTTTTGACGGAGCGTCCTCGATATCGCTTCGCCACCGCCGTCGGCCGGCGCGCCTCGCTCACCCTTCGATCTTGTTCTCCATGACACGATAGTCTCGCCTCGGCGCGAACAGATGTATGCTTGCTATTTGCGTCAGCATCAGCGCTCGCATATCTCGATATTCTTCGGCAGAGTGAGAGTTCGGTCGTTCAGGGTCATGTCTCAGTAATTGAGCAGCCACTTCGCTGTCTGCCGAAAAGACGACGATCTGATCCGGCAGACCTTTGATGATCTGCCAAACCATAGTCGGACCGCGTAGCACCGCCTCGATTGCGCTTCCACCGAGCTCGCAATCTGACGCTACGTAAGATTCGCTCGCTTCATGCCAATCTAGATAGCGGCAGCAATAGATGACCTCTGGCAATCGCCGATCACCACAGGCAGACCGTTGGTTCTTGGCGGCGCGCATTCCAGCCGCCCACAAACCTCACGTAGATCACCAGTACGAGTGATTTACTCCCCATTCTCGGCCTGCATCGTCGTTGCGATCCAAGGACGTCACTCGCTTGATGTTGAAAACATTCATCGGTTGCAGAGCTCTCGCATCGAAGATTCATTGCCCCTTCTTTCTGCCATGTTCGCACCCAAAGCAGAGACGCGCCGGTTGCGCACTTTGCGCGCGGCAATAGCGAGTGTCTCAGGAGATTTCCATGGTGAAGCCAGTTGTAATTGTGGTCGGTGCGGACAAGGGAGGAGTCGGCAAGACGACCGTATCACGAACGCTACTGGACTACTTCAGCGTCAACAATGTGCAAACACGCGCATTCGACACGGAGTCGCCGAGGGGAACGCTGAAGCGCTTTTATCCCGAGATCACCGAGATCGTTGACATGACGACGACGGCGGATCAGATGAAGATCTTCGATACCCTGAACTCAGGGCTGTCCGTCACTGTCATCGATGCTCGAGCAGGCTTACTGTCCTCTGCGCTGGCTTCCTTGCGCGACATCGGATTTCTGGACTCGGCGCGGTCTGGCCAGATTACGTTTGCCGTGTTCCATATCCTGGGATCATCCATCGCTTCGCTAGACGAGATCGCGGAAACCGCGACCTTCATGAGCGGCGCAAAGTACTACCTGGTCAAGAACTTCATCAACGACACTCAATTCTTCCAGTGGGATCAAGCGACATACAATTCCTATTTTCACCGCATCAAACATGCGACTGAGTTGGTCATACCGAAGCTTAACGAGATGGCCTATGAGCAGGTGGAAGTCGCATCCGTCCCATTCATAGACTTCGTCGCAAACAAGGGTCGCAACGATGAGCCCGCGAACAACTCCTTCGTGCTGCGCGGCTATGTCCGGCACTGGCTGGCAAATGTCTGGAGCGAATTTGATCGCATCAACTTGACGGAACTGGCCGGCGCCAAGTCCGCCACCCGGGCCGGCGAGAAGTAGTCGCATATTCGGCGAGCTCAGGTCGGGCCCACGTACGAAACGAAATTGATCTGCTGGCTATGTTAGCGACCCCCATCTACATCATCTGCTCTCCTAGCCCGCAGGTCGGTAAAACTCTCATCGCTCGGGCCATGAGCGAGTTCTTGCTGCTGAAAAACGGCACAGTTCTGTCATTTGATGTCAACTTGAAAGAGCCATCATTGCTCGACTACCTCCCCAACATCACGGAGACCGCGGATGTGATCGATACTTACGGCAAGATGCAGCTGATGGACCCTCTTGTCATCCACGATCGGGTACCCAAGGTAATCGATCTCGGCTTTCACGCCTTCGACGAATTCTTCAAGATGTGCGAGGAGATCGGCTTCATGAAGGAGACGGCGCGCTGCTATGTCGCCCCTATCATCCTCTTCGTTGCGGGCGCTGACCGCATCTCCTTTCGTGGTTACGAAATGCTGCGGCGGCGAATTCCGCCGGGGTCGCTGGTCACCGTCCACAATGAATTCGTGCTGCGCGGCGGATTACCTGAAGCGATGGATGGCGAGCGGGTGCTTCGGATTCCCGCGCTTCCGCTGTTCCTCAAGAGATATATAGACCGAATTAGCTTTTCCTTCACCGGATATCTGCGCAACGAGAAGGACTGGTCCACCGAGCTGCATCAATGGATCCGACGGAATTACAGCATGTTTCGCGATCTGGATTCGAGTGTGATGCTGCGAAAGTCCTATCGATCTCGGGGGACGGATATCGACAGCCTACGTTGCACAAGGGCTACTTGAGATTCCGATCTGCTCGCCATCTATTCGTCCGGCTTATGAGTAGTCTTCAATGGCGCTCTCAACGGGACGCGAACGCATGAATTGCGGTATACGAATCTTCAGGTGGATTGCGCATCTTTACCGTGATCGTCCGCACGGACCACGCGACCGGCAATTGACGGCAGCTCATTCGCCGAATGGCTCATGTAGACACGCTCGTCCTCGAAATGATCGAGGACTGTCTTCACCTTGGCGGCTAGGCGGATCGACGGGCCCTTCCATCACAGGAGGCTCATAGATCAAGGCCGAGTTTCCCGAGCACCTGGTGCATGACCGCGCTTTTGATCTCGCGGGCGATCTCGTTTCGGATCTGGGCTCCGAGCACCCGCTCGGCATCGGCATCGCCTGTCAAACCTTCCTCGGCCAGTCGGCGATTCAGACGGGTTTGAAACTCTTCGCCCATCGCGTCGACGAGCCGCTCCTGCATGGCAGCATAATCTTCGGGCGCGATGCGCCTCATCACGCTTTCCCACGGTTGCCAGCGCGTTGCCAGATAGTCCGGAAATTCCGCCGCTTCCTGATTCCGCACCGATGCCTCGGCGCTGGCCACATCGTCCTCGGTCACGTGAGAGACGTTCATGAAGCGCATGTCGGGAGCGATGTGCCGCAGCTCGAGCGGGTCGCGCAGCTGGGTCTGGTAGGCAAGGTAGACCTCGATTTCATCGACGTCCGCGTCGGGATCGGCACGACGAAGCGAGTTGACCCTCTCGCGCGCGATTCCGTCCAGCGCTTCCAAGCGAAACATGACGCGGCCGTGTTGGAGCAGTTCGCCCAGTCGCCCGTCATAGACGCCGTCCTCGACATCAGCGTTCAGGCGTGCGGTCTGCATGCCGTTCCAGGCCAAAGTAATGCGATCTTCGCAGCTCTCGTTCGCTCCCGAAGCCAACTCGAAATATTGCTTGCGCAAACGCGGCCTGACGGCTGCCTGCCGCAAATCTTCGGCGACGGCCTGGCGGAACGTCTCGTTGCCATAGCTCACGGTGCCCCGGAGCCTGTCGAGGAAGCGTGCATAGTCCGCGGCCCCCGCTTCATGGGCGAAGTGCTGCCAAGTCGCCATTGCCGTGGGCTCGCCCTCGAGCCAGTCCGCGGCAACCTCTTGCAGGGACCGCGGCTGAACTTCCACCGCTCCATCCGCGGTCGAGAAGAAAACCTGCGGGCCGGCATAGTTTCCGGCATGCATCGCTGTTGCGAGGTCGGCCTGCACCCAATCGGCGAGCGGATTATTCTCCAGATCAACGCTCGAGTCACGGCTTAGCTGCGTCAGCAGGGTCTCGGGCACGCTGGTCAGCTGGTTGTTGCTGGCGCCGAGCCACAGCAGCTCGGGCGGGACCGTCTCAGGTAGGCTGGTCAGCCGGTTGTGGCTGGCGCTGAGCCATTCGAGCTCGGCCGGAAGAGGCTCGGGCAGGTTCGTCAGCTGATTGTAGTCGACGTTCAGACGCTGGAGCCCGGCTGGAAGCTCGGGCAGGTGGGTCAGGCGGTTACCGCTAGCGTCCAACTCCTGAAGCGTTGCTGGAAGGGGTTCGGGCAGGCTGGTCAGCTGATTGTTGTCGACATTCAGCCGCCGCAATCCCGGCGGCAGCTCTGCGGGCAGGCGCGTCAGCCCATTGCTGATGGCATAGAGCCGCCGCAGGCCAGGTGGAAGCTCGGGTAGGCTGGTCAGCCGATTGTTGCTGGCGTAGAGCCGTCGGAGGCTCGCCGGAAGGGTCTCGGGCAGGCTGTCGAGCTGATTGTCGTCGACATTCAGGCGGCGCAACCTGGCCAGAATGGACGCCGACAAGGCGGTCAGGGACAGAGACGACAGATCTAGCGGCTCATTGAGATCACCCGTGCCCCGCCAAGCCCTCGTTCGACTTACCGCCTGTTGCCGATCCTCATGTTGCCCCTGCCCGTCTTCGGCAGCCCAGTCCGCCAACACCTCGTCCTGCGAGGCAGCCGCCTCGGCGGCGGACGCCTGCACGTCCGTCAAGGCCTCTCCCCACTGCGATGCGGCCGGAGAGCCCGGTTCGGAGCTTTCCGAATCGGAAGTTGCGGAAGGAGTACCAGCACCAAGCTGTTCTGCATTCATCGATATCGTCTCTTCGGTAGCAAAATGAAGCGAACGCGCCGGGGCGGCGCATCTTAGAACCGGTAACCCCCGCCATGGATGACGCTCCACCGGCTAACTGCAATGAGGTCTCACGCACTGCTGGCGCGAATACGCTGCTGCGAGTGCTACCGAGTAACTTCAGAAGGTGTAGCGAACCCAGGCGAAGTCTCGCTCGTGGATCGGTTGATATTGGAGTCTATCCTGGTGTCCCCTGCCAGATCGCCGCCCGTTGAGCCGGACCTGCCAGCGCGCAGCGACGTTCATGATACGAGAGCCAGCTGTCGATAAGCTGACGGACCGCGGAGCGAGGAAACTGACGGCCCCCATCAATTTCTCAAGCTTAGGCTCAGCGCTCCGCAGACGAATCACTTCGAGCTGGGCCGACTGGTGCCGGGTGCCGGCACGCCGGCAGCGGGACGCTTAGGCTGGCAACTTTGCTGTCGCTTGCGGCGAGGCGGTCCCACTTCCCCCTGCGTTCAAACGCTTACGCTAAATAGCTGAGCTAAATAGCTTGCAGCCCATCGCGCCTAACGCCGCTCGGCCTTGGCTACGAGACGTGGCGCGCACCCGATGTTAACAAAACGGGCTCGCTAAAATTTCTCCGATGACGAGTTCCCAGCCATTTTGACATCGGCCACGAAGACCGGACCTCCCGCCTCGGCTCACCGTCGCACATCTCGACGGGCAAGCGCTGATGAGGCGGTACTTGACCCTTACGCGTTCGACTGAATGATCGAACAGCTGCATCTGCACTGGTGCGACACAGAGTTTCTGTATGTCGAGCTCAATGTAGTCGATCCGCGCCGCGACCAATGAACTCGAGCATCGACTGTGCCTCGTTGATCTCGCGTGAAACACGTCTCAAGATCCGTATTGCTATCTCCTCCGTCGCGATCAGTCCCGCTCTCTCGCAGGCTAACCCAAAATGATGCATCACCTGCTCGTCAGAGGGCGCGATACGATTCTGCAACAAGCTGGTCGTCAATGACGAGAGCATGTGCTCGACGACGTCGTTCTCCGCCTGGCTCAAGACCTAGTCCTTCTGATTTTTTGTTCAGTTCTGTAATCTTTGGCCACCACATCGCGAGAGTGTCGCTGCGAAGGATAGTGATCTTTCGACACTGCCGCTTCATGCCCGTTGAACGCTGCAATCGAGATTTATTTGGTCGGTTACCTCACTGCTCGGACCGCTTCTCCTCAGGGCGTACGGCTTAGCCGTGAGTTGCACGATTCTGATAGCTCCACAGCGGCATTCCGCTCTTTTGGAGTGCCGACCGAATGATGCTGCAAATATGGAAAGCGTCCCTAATTCCGACCTTCCCAATCAGAACGTCGTCAAGTTGCGATACACGAGAAACTATTCTCTCGCAAACGTCCCGGCCGGCCTGACCTCCGGCCTTTCGGCTCAACGCGTTGCAAGTCGTGGCGTCGCCCCACGATCTTCCGGCGCGGACGCTTTCCTCGAAACTCGGCAGAAATCTAGATTGAAACTCAACCGTCGCCTTTTGCTGGAACACCGAATGGTCGACGCATTTGCTTGTCGTGCGTGAACACCACTGTTGAGAATTCAACGATGTCGCTGGCGCGATCGATTTCGCCTAGCGCCCTCGTGAGGCTGGTTTGAAAAGGACATAAGACCTTCCGAGCTTTCACCGCAGGGCTCTGTGCGGCCATCAGTGCTGCCGGTCATCGCCTCTGGCCGGATATGAACCGTCTATTCCGTTGGAGTACTTGCTTGCGAGCGCGGGCGGTTCACCCAGCGCGCTTTCGCTGGACCGCTAAGAACGCGATTACGGCTGGGGTCAGCCATATTCTGCTGCCTGTATCATTCCATCATCCATGCCATTTCGCGACTCCAACTAGTCAGTGTACTTGACAATGGCTGGCCCGGCGCCCCGTGCCGACGGTGCAAATGGCTTTCCTGGCCATCGTCCAAAAGCTGGCAATCAGCAGGCCGCCCCCTCGATCTCCATTTTGCGATGCGCCATCAACGCCTGCCAAGCGGGCCTTTATCTTTTACATCTTTTACGCATCAGCAAGCCTACAACCTGTCGCAGCGTGAGATTCAAGCTATTAAATCGGTCTTCTGAGGCCGACTGTGCACAGCCGGATGTCGATAGCAATGATTGTCCGTGGAATGCTCATTTGGCTCGACAGTGCGTCTAGCCGACATTTGCCTCGGATTGCCAAGATCCCAACCCCGGCGCGTGCGTTTCTTTGATTGGGTGCCGCGTGCCGGGGATCGCAGTCAGGCTGGCTCGCCTTCCTCAACAATCGCCCCCATGGCTTTCCCATGTTGTTGATGAGGTCCACCTCGCCCATAAATTATTTATCGGGTAAGCGATTGCGAATGCCCGGTAGCACCGCGGGACTGGCCAGCATCAGAGAGGAGGCGATCGCAATGAAGCCGCCACCGCTTTACGCGGCTTGGGCCGCTAGAGCTCGACATCGCTACGTTCCGAGGCGCGAGCTGTGTCCCAAGTCAGGTCGCGCCCAGCCTGAACAGGCAACAAAGCCGTCAAACGCTTGCAAATTCCGCTGCCATCGACCATGGGGACATGCGTTGTGCGTTAATAGCTCCTGCTTGAGCCGTCCGCGTGTCGGACATGGATTTGACTGCTCTCCGGTTCTCGGTTTTTCTTCGCGCACCAATCAATCCTGTGGAGCGCAGGAATTGTGCAAGGCACACGATCGCAGGTGAAAACGCGAGGATCTGCCGCGATTTCTCGTCACACGCGCGGTGTAGGGTGATATTGATTGATAAGAGTTGCATACATCGAACTGCTCGCCGAAAGAACGGGCGGAAGTCGCAAGTCCCCGGATGCAATTATTCGGCAGGAATGCGGAGCCAAGGAATGGCCGCTCGATGACGATCGCCATGCTTGATACTCCAGGGACGAAGTGATCTACATCTGTGATGACTTCAATTGATGATACATTAAGTGAGATCAGATGGCTGCGGAACGAAATCTGGCGCTGCCGTCGATTCCTTAAAAGGGACCTACCTGGCGCGGAGCGCAAGGCCGTTGAGAAGCGTCTGCTTGAACAGCTTTCTGCCTTTGAACGGCTCTTGTCGACGGCGTTTCCTTTGACCTTGAGCCCTAAGGTGTATTCGGCCAAGAGCATCACGATCGGGCGAAGCGACTCGCCTGAAGCGCCCATCGAGAACGCCGCAATGGCATCAAGCGGTTCCTTCGGGAAGTCGATGGGCGGCTAACAAAAGAGGTTTCCTAGCTCTATCTGTACCTTGAGCCCGGCAGTCGAGACCAAGCTAATCCCCAGCTGAGAAATCTGAGGAAGACGCGATCGAACAAACCTCCAACGCTAACATTCCGGCGATCTTTGCCAGTTATAGGCGATTTAGCCACCTGCCGGAAAATGCTTGGTTGTCGACCACAACGCCATAGATTGATGGGCAGCACGGATTCCTGCAGATGTCCGGCCGTAACCGCCACAGTCTACGCAGATTGTCCTTCCGACCAGTTACAGCGAGCCGATGGCAATCTCACGATGGCCTCAAAGTCGGCGAATGGCTGCAGCGCTGAATAAAGCGCAACTGCTGCAGTACGAAATCGAAGTTCAGAGCGCATTACAACCTCGTAACACGCGTGGGCGCACTATCGATCGCTGATCGAGGCCAATCGATTCACAGAGCTCAGTCCCCCTGATAGATGAACTGCGGCTCGGCAGGCTGATGCTTCAGCCCGATCGACTTTCGGCCACCAAGCTGGCCAAACTCCGGCGCCCGTCAGTCTGAACCTCACCGTCGCTCGATTTCTGCAACTACCACTCGGACGCCTCACTCTCGATGGAGGACGACCGGAAGCCTGTTGAGACGCCGTCTCGGTCCGTCGTTTCTCTCCGCCGCGGTTGGCATCATGCGGCGGCATTCGCCGCGCAAGTTCTTGAAATTGTCCCTAAGACAAAACATGGCCACGTCCACATCGCTACGCCCTGTAAAGCGGTCACAGAAGCGGATCACGTCTGGTCTGCACGACATCAAGACTTGCTCGGCCCGCCGATCTCGCGCGCGAGCGTGTCCTGTGCACCACGTGGCTGCGATCGCGATCGCGACGAGGGCGGCTGCACAGCGATGCGCATTGCAAGTCCAGCCCATTCGTCGCTCTTGATTCACCAAACCTGTCTTCAGCCGCATATCCATCACTATTATTCTTTGCCCCGCGAGCGTAATCTGTGTACCGGATTGGGCGCCTCGGCAGCCGCGGTCGCGCTGTTGCAGGGCAGCCGCAATGATTACGGCCTCCTGAATCATCGTCCCGCCATGCGCAACACGCTCATTGCGAAGACCGAGATACAAGAGAGATCGGCCGTTTAGCGCTTGTGTGGCGATGCTGGCTCCCAATATGGCGTTCTGCTTCGCAATGCCTACAACCTGACGCTACGGTCGATTCAAGCACTTTGAGCGTCCGGCATGTGTGAATACGTTCTGAGCCGGGCATAGCCACATTGGGGGCAGTAGGACGAACTCCCGACAACTGCACGCCTGACCGGCCGCCCCCGGGGAGGAACGTCACCGATGTTGGTGGATGACGCTCAGCCTAGTGTGGGGTTGAAGGCTCAAAGGGCATCGAGACGATCAGCGACAAGCTGCGTCGGCGCAGCTCGCTTTGTTCGCGGTCCTAACCAGCTGACCTGCAGAGTCAAAGAGTTCGGTACGATGGATTTCCGAGAAGCACAGAGATTTGGACCGACAGGCCAGGATACCGTGGCTGGATGGTGATTGTCGCAGCTGTCACGTACCGTCGATTCGACAGCCTCAAGCCGCCTGCTGCTATTCACGGTGCGCAATTGCTTGAAACCAGCTCAGCAGCTTCGACCTTGAGCCCCGCTGGCACGCCCGTTGCTACTAACACCGGCAGCGCGTCAGCCTGGCTGCAGCCTAGCCGGAAACACGGAAGACACCATTCGTCGTTGACTGCTGCAGGTCTTTCTGCGGACGGACGCGGACCGCGCGTTATGTTCGCGATTCCACGATCTAGAACAAAAGCGAGACTTCACATGAGCAAATTAGCGGTACGCGAGCTTTCCTTGGCCGGCAGGTTAAGTGTTGTGGCCGCAGCCATTCTGGTTTCGCCAGCAGCAGGCGCCAATGAGGATTTGATGAGGGCCGCCAAGCGGATTTTCAAGCCGATTCCCTCAATCGTTCCAGCGGTGAAGGGCAATCCTATCACCCATGAAAAGGTTACACTTGGCAAATCCTTGTTCTTCGATCCGAGGCTATCGGCGAGCGGGGTTATTAGCTGCAACACGTGTCATAACCTTGGGACGGGCGGGGTAGATGCAGGCCCGACGTCGATTGGTCATCGCTGGCAGCTCGGTTCACGTCGTGCGCCAACAGTCTATAACGCGGTCTTCAACGTGGCGCAGTTCTGGGATGGGCGCGCGGCGGATCTTAAGGCGCAGGCCGCAGGCCCCGTCCAGGCCAGCGTCGAAATGAATGCGACGCCCGATCACGTGCTCAAAACATTGAATTCAATGACCGATTATGTCGTTATGTTCAGTAAGGCTTTTCCCAACGATGCGGCGCCCGTTACGTTTGAAAATTTCGCCAAGGCCATCGAGGCTTTCGAGGCGACCTTGATTACTCCCGCCGCCCCCTTCGATCAGTACCTCGAGGGCGATGAATATGCTCTCAGCGATCAGCAGAAAGCCGGGCTAAAGCTATTCATCGAAAAGGGATGCTCCTCTTGCCACAACGGAATCAACGTCGGTGGACAGGATTACTTCCCGTTCGGCGTCATTGAAAGGCCAGCCGAAAGCCTGCTTCCGAGGGAGGACAAGGGTCGTTTTGCCGTCACCAAGGATCTCGGCGATGAGTATGTTTTCCGTTCGGCGCCATTGCGCAACGTCGCATTGCGCCCGCCCTACTTTCATTCTGGTCAGGTTTGGAATCTTAAGCAAGCGGTTGGCGTGATGAGTGAGGTTCAGCTTGGCGCAAAGCTCAGCGATGAAGAAACTGACGAGATTGTCGCCTTTCTGAATTCGCTCACCGGGCAGCTGCCAAAGATCGATTACCCGATACTGCCCACGCGCACCACTGCAACCCCAAAGCCCTCCTTAGACAAATAGGCCTTCACGATAGCGACAAGCTACGTTGTGATTAGCGAGGAAGATAGCGCTGCCGCAGCGAAATCAGGCGATGTCGCGGTCCAAGCTGGAGCATTCAGCAGGCCCAAATTGCGAGCCTCGAGTCCCAACCCGTTCGTCGCTGACGCAAGAATTCCTTAGGGGCCTGTCAAATTATCTATCCTGGGCAGCTCATTCCTGGGTCACCTCGCGTTGCAACGAAAGGCCCGCGCGCCCTGAAATGCGCCCGCAACCGGTGCTGCGAGGAAGACGCTCTCCCGTAGCTCGAGGGCGCAGCATATCATCTCACATCAGCCCTTTTTTCAAGCGCCCGGCAGCCGACCTTCTCCTCCGCGCACATCGGAAGGTTCGCCAAATCGGATGGCATGGACTTGTGCATCATTGACGAGTTTTACGGCCGCATGTTTGCCAAAGGACCATCTCCAATGCGAGAGGCGATGGGTCATCGTCGGCTTCCATCTCGTAGCTCCCGCATGTGCGGTTGGTGACGCGAGCGTCCAAAGCCCTACAATAAGATGCGGCGATTTAAGACGCCGGGTGGAGCCCGATACAAAGCCTCCCCTTGCCGCTAGCCGCGCAGATATTCCTTGAAACGGCACGCGGATTGCTGGGTAGGGATCAATCAGTTGCCGCGAAGGAAGCGGTCGCGGCGGAGCCGGAGTTCCAATGAGGCTTATCCGATTCATCCTGATCGATCTGGCTTTGATGCTGCTCGCACCCGAGAATGCAGAGGCCATGACTATGGCGACCGGCGCAAACTTCAAATCGGCTATGAAAGCTGTGGGATCCTTGATGCGGATTTCCGGCCCCGAGCCAGTATTCAGTTCTGGCGTGAGCCGACATCTTTACCGTCAAACCTCTCAAGCCGCGCCATTTGAACATTCAGCAGAAGCCCTCGGCCCGGCCAACCAGGCTGAGACCCTCGCGCTGCTGGAAAGGCGCTTTGCCTCTCATTGGCAAGCGCACCGCGCAGCGTCCGATTGTCACGATGCTCGCGGCGCGGAGATGCTCAACAAGCCTCTGGTCTTAACTCCGATCTGCAGTCCGCCGCCGCACCTTATGCCCTCACGTGAGCAGAGACGCCGTGCTGGAGCGGCACAGACTGGATTGTCGCAAGTATGGCCATCATCTCCATTGCAGCGATTGTGCTCGTGACTTGGACTGGAAGATACAGCACAGGCGCAGGTTCATGAAAGAAGCAAAAACGGACTATATTGAGGTTGCGTTCAAGGGCTCTCTCGCAAACATTCCGCTACATGCGCAATTCAGCCTACCAGCCAAAGGCGTCACAGCGATTTTTGGTCCGCCCGGGTGCGGCAAGACCACACTCGCGCGCTGCATCGCTGGCGTGCAGCGTCTGCCGAACGGATTTTGTGCGGTCGATGGAGAGATTTGGCAGGATGAGACCACGTTTCGACCGCATCATCTGCGTCCCGTCGCATATGTATTCCAGCCACCAATTCTTCTTTCTCATTGGTCTGTACGGCGCACCCTTCTATACAACGCGTCAAAATCGACACCGACACTGATCGATTTTGATGGTGTGGTCGAATTGCTCGCCTTGGCGCCACTGCTCGAGCGTTCGCCATCACATCTTTCCGCGGCCGAGCGACAGCGACTTGCCATTGGCAACGCGCTGTTAGGCCAGCCTCGGCTGCTTTTGCTGGACGATCCACTCATTGTGCTCGATCGCTCCGCAAAATGCGAGATCCTGCCATTTCTCGAGCGCATGCGGGAAAAGCTCCCATTGCCGATGGTCTACATCAGCCATGACATCGCGGATATCGAGCGTTTTGCCGATCATCTTGTCATGATGAAAGATGGCGTCGTGACTGCGGCCGGGCCCCTCAATGTCGTTCAGAGCGGCCCGGCGCTTGCCAGGCGCGGCGAAGCGGCAGTCTGTCTTGATACCGTGGTCGGCGGCTATGACGGACGCTATGGGCTAATCATGCTCCGCCTCAAGGGGGCGCGCCTTCTGATACCTGGAGCGCCGCTTAGACCGGGCGCGCAGCTGCGGCTGCGCATCGCAGCCGGCGACGTCAGCATTGCGTGCGAGTCCCCGCGCGCAAGCTCTATCCTCAATGTATTTCCGGCACGCATCAAAGCCTCTTTGCCGTTCGACGAGGCTGAGGTCACCTTGATTCTGACTCTTGAAACTGGCCGTTCTGGCGTGCCGCTTTTGGCGCGCATCACGCGCCGCTCCTTTGATGCGCTACGGCTCAGCAATGGAGCGGACGTATTCGCGGAGGTCGCGCGCGCCGTTCCGCTCGGGCTGCCGAGCGGTTGCTTGCAACGCCCGCCACATCCGCATGAGAACGTTCGACAGCTATGCCCCGATACGAGAAACACATCAACAGGATCCCGGCCGTGATCGATAATGTGGATGAGATAGATCCGTATAGTGTGGGGGCAATTCTCTACCGTCCAAAAGACGATGTCGATAGGCTACTGGCCGATTTCGCTCAGGATATCGCGCAGCAAGGCGTACGCATCGGCGGCATCGTGCAGCGACACTCGAGGCGCGCAAATGGCACGCACGTCATGCTCGCAATCGACGTTGCGACGGGACAAGAGATCTCGATTTCTCAGCCACTCGGCAGCGGAGCTATGTCCTGTAATCTCGATACAAATGGGCTTGCCGAGGCCGCAGCTGTCCTTTCCCAGGCACTTCGCAACAAGATCGATCTCCTCGTGATCAGCAAATTCGCCAAACAAGAAGCAGCTGGCCGGGGCCTGCGCGCCGAATTCGTTGACGCGATCACCCGAGGCGTACCAGTCCTGACAGCCGTTCCGAAGAAACGCCTTGCCGACTGGCGAACCTTCACCGCGGGCGTTGGCACGCTGCTGCCTTGTGATCGTCAATTCTTGGAGCAGTGGTGGTGCGATATCTCAACGCGCGTGGCGCGCAGCGGGGCCTTCAGCCCCAGCTGCGGTTATTTGGGGACGACGATACCGGACGGCTTGATGACGACAGTGAGACTGTCGAGCACGTCGACTCCGAAATCGCCCATCAGATTCCTTCCCCGCCTCCGAAAACAGCCTTAGCTCTGGCGGCCGCTCCCACGCTCTGTGCCACCGTGATGCCTTGCGAACGTGCCGATTGCGGACGTTCAATGGCGAGACGTCGCAGTTCAACCAGCTCGCGCGCTAACCAGTTCAAGCCGACATCAACCCCTCAGTCGGTTCTGCAGTGCCTGCCGGTCGCCGACGAGATTGCTAAGGTTCAGGTCTGGCTGCCGTCTTCCCGCCAACCGCCTGGCCAGCGCCCGCGTACCGTCGAGCACAAAGACACCGCAATCGTAGCCGTTCCTCTGTTGGCGTATGGGGGCGTTTTGCAGGTTGGCCCCCACGCGTTGTGCGAGCATTGCTGCAGGGCTATCATTGTGCCCCCTGGAGGAGTCGTAGTGGTAAGCAACGGGATTGTTGCGATCGCGGCGGTCCACCAGCAGCAGCGACCAATGGGAGCCGCGGTGATTGAGGTCCGTAGCGCTGGCATCGTTCATCGGCAAGAACAGGAAGTCGGCTGTATCATTCCCATTCCGATCATCGACAATGCGATGGAATGCGCGGAGCGCGTCGGCCTCAGTACCCTGGCCCACCCGAAAGGCCATGAGAGGATCTACAAACCGTATCCGGGCGGCGAGGTTGGGATTGCTTCCCTGCAACTCCTGCGACAGGAGCTCGTAGTCCCGCTGGATATTGCTCGTCGCCCAGCCAGGCCCTGGCTCCGAGCACCCGCCCGCTGGCGGTCGCACAAAGGTCGAGTGTTCTCATGACTTTTTGTGTGTGCTCGAGACGACTGTCAACTTAGTGCTGATCGACGCTCCAAGCGCGCGAGCATGCCTGTACCAAGCCGCTGGGCTGGCTTCGTTGCGACAACGGATGGCATATAGTTTGCTTCACCAGTGAGGTCACGATCTACAAAAAGCAAATTTGTGAGGACAGCATGCTCGGAATTGGAAGTCAGTTGCCGCCGTTCGAAATCACAGGCGTGAAGCCCGGCTTTCAAGCGCAGGAAGAAGAAGGACAGAGTGCATTCGAGACGCTGACCGAAACGAGCTTTCCAGAAAAGTGGAAGATCATCTTCTTCTATCCCAAGGATTTTACCTTCGTCTGCCCAACCGAGATTGCTGAATTTGCTCGGCTTTCCAAGGAATTCGCCGACCGCGATGCGGTTGTGCTGGGTGGTTCGACTGACAACGAGTTCTGCAAGCTCGCTTGGCGGCGCTCACATGTCGACCTGCACAATCTACCAATCTGGCAGTTTGCCGACACAAAGGGAACGCTCGTCGATGGTCTTGGCGTGCGTTCACCCGAAGGGGTTGCCTATCGTTACACCTTTATTGTTGACCCCCAAAACACGATCCAGCACGTCTATGCGACCAATCTCAATGTCGGGCGCAGTCCTAAGGACACGCTCCGCGTTCTGGACGCGCTGCAAACAGACGAGCTCTGTCCATGCAACCGCGAAATCGGCGGCGAAACCCTGAAGGTTGCTTGAGGCGCAGCATGTCGTCGATTGAACAGCTGAGCAAAACGATTCCCGATTTCGCCAAGGACGTCAGGCTCAATCTGACGTCCTTGGTGGCCGATGAGACGCTCTCGCCGCAGCGACAATATGGGCTGCTGCTGGCGAGCGCGATCGCCACCCGCAATGCAGCCGTAATTGCCGCAATCGAATCGGCTGCGGTCGCCGTGATGACGCCTGTGGCGATTGCTGCGGCGAAATCCGCTGCCTCGGTGATGGCGATGAACAACGTCTACTACCGATTCGTTCACCTCGCCTCTAACCCGGACTACAAGACGATGCCACCACGGTTGCGTATGAACGTGATCGGAAGCCCTGGTGTTGATAGGTCAGATTTCGAGCTGTGGTCGCTTGCGGTTTCCGCCATAAACGGCTGCGGTGCTTGTATCGATGCCCACGAGAAGACGCTGCGAGCCGCGGGCGTTAGCTCCGAAGTGATACAGACCGCCGTGCGCACTGCTGCAATCGTGCAATCAGTGGCGACCGCAATCGAGGCCACCGGGCCGAGCCCCACCCAGGCGACGGCCTAGTTCCTCCTCCGCCATCCGGCCGATCGTTGTGGCGCCACGCAGCGGCGCCACACCAGTGCTTTTCGGGTCCCTGACGGGCGTCATACCCGCAAGGCACCTCTTGCGTGACATCACCTTTGAAGCGTGCCTAGCTCAAATTTTCACGCACCGCGCCAGAGGCGAAAGTGCGCGAACGATGCGGTGAGATTCTAAGGTCGGTTAGCGCCTTCCGCTGCACATTCACCTCATCCTCACCCAAACTTGAACAGCACCCCATATCCGCCACGCGGATAACTCCACTGGATATCGCCGGTTGGCTCGGCGATCACGCGGCAGGTGCCGCACTCGATGCACCCGTCGACAGTTATCTCAACCTGGCCATCGTCGTTGAGCTCGTAGCATCGCGCGGGACAGGCTTTCAAAAGTGCAAGTAGCTGCGGCGACGGCGTCGTGTGCGCGCGGACCTTGACGTGAGGGTGACCGACGTCGACAAGATAGCGGTTATAATACAGCTTATCTTCGACGCGCATTGAGGGTTCGACATTCATGCTTTGGCCTTCCATTGTTGGACTTCACACTTTTGCGGTCAGCGCCAGGCCCGGGCAAAACGACAAGCATCGCCGAACAAACCTGCCCATGACCGCGCCTTGACAAAGGATTTCAGGGTCGCCTTCTCCTTCTCAGCCTTGGGCGTACCATCGACGCGCACAAAGTTTTGCATCGCCTTGGAGATGAGCTGCGGATAGGTGAGAAAGAAGTTTTGTGAGTGGGTATGCATCAGGGGCGGCAAATCCCTGTACTTCTTTAGATCTTTGATCACGAAGGAGTCGTCCAGCATCTTCTTGTAGATCGACAGATTTGTTGCACTCATCGGCTCGCCGCGCGATTTCACCAAACCTATCGCTTCGGCGGCGATGCGGCCGGAAGTCATCGCGAGATTGGAGCCCTCACGATGAATGGCATTGTTGAGTTGGGCCGCATCGCCGACTACGACCCAGCCTTCCCCATAAAGCTGCGGGATCGACTTGTACCCGCCTTCAGGAATGAGATGCGCCGAATATTCCTTGACTTCGGACCCTGCTATCAGGGGCGCCACAGAGGGATGCCTCTTGAATTGATCGAGCAAGCCGTAGGGCGTCTGACCCGTGCGCTGGAAGTCGGCGACGAGACAACCGATGCCGAGCGAAATGCACTCTTTGTTGGCGTAGATGAAACCCATTCCGGTCATGCCGCGGGAAATGGTACCGGCCGCCTCGATCACGACGCCTTCATCGCCCTTGAGATTGAAGCGCGCCTCGATAGTCTCGCGAGGCAAGAAGTGCATCTCCTTCACCGCGAGCGCAACGTTATCGGGCGTCGGGCGCGCGCGCAGGCCCGCGCGCGTCCCGAGCAGGCCATTGACCCCTTCGGCCAGCACGACGACATCGGCATGTATTTCGCCGTCTCGGCGATCTGTACGAACACCGACGATCCTTTCACGCTCGTCCCGTGCGAGCTCGGTGACCGTCGTCTCGCACAGCACAGTCGCACCAGCCTCCCGCACCTTGGAAGAGAACCATTTGTCAAACTGGGCGCGTATAATCGTGTAGCGGTTCGGCCGTTCCTCGTTGAAGTCGTCTGAACGGTAATGCATGCCGACATGGGAGCGATCGTCCATCATCCAGAACCGCTGTTCGATCACGTGACGTTCGAGCGGCGCCTCATCTCGAAACTCGGGGACCAGCTTTTCCATCATGTCGGCATAGAGGATGGCGCCCTGCACATTCTTCGATCCGGGATATTCGCCGCGCTCGAGCTGCAGCACCTTCATGCCGCGTTTGGCCATGGTCAATGCTGCCGCGTTGCCGGCCATACCGGCTCCGACCACGATCGCATCGAATCTCTCTTCAATCATCATCATCTCCTCTAGACGGCGATCCGGGCGCGCGAATTCGGCAAAAGCCGGGCACGAAATGCGGCCGTCAGCGCCGGTAGCAATTGCATGGCGTCACTGACGATCGCGAGATGGGCGAAGTCGAAGATCGGAGCGTTCTTGTCAGTATTGACGGCGACGATCAGATCCGCGCCCTCCACGCCAACCCGGTGCTGGATCGCGCCGGAAATGCCGGCGGCAATATAGAGCTTTGGCCGGATGGTTTTGCCCGTTTGGCCGATTTGCCGGTCAGACGTAACCCACCCCTTTTGCACCAGAGGACGCGAGCAGCCATATTCGGCGCCAAGCAGAGTTGCGAGCTCGCGCACCAACCGAAAGTTCTCAGGCGATCCCAGCCCCAGGCCGCCCGCGACCACGACATCGGCATAGGCCAGATTGGACGTTTCTGCATCGCGGTCGGGTAGGAACGACAATACTTTTGTGACAATATCGTCTTCGACAAGGCCGAGCGGATGGACGATGATACGAGCGGCATCGCGTACGACGCGCTCAGGCATCGGCATGACCCGCGGGCGGACGGTTGCCATCTGCGGACGATAATTCAAGGTATAGATCGTGCAGAGCAGCGAGCCGCCAAAAGTCGGACGCGTCGCCGCAAGCGAACCATCGGCGTCGACGTCCAGCGCGGTGCAGTCGGCAGTGAGCCCCGTCGACAGTGTCGTCGCCACGGAACCTGCGAGATCGCGACCGAGCGTCGTCGCCCCCAACAGAAGGATCTCGGGCTTGTAGGTGTTGACGAGTTCGGTTAGCGCTTTGGTATAGGATTCGTTGCGGTAATCCGACAAAACATTGTCGCTCACAAGATAGGCCAGATCGGCGCCATAGCAAAAGGCTTCAAGCGCGGCGTTACGTGTGTGCTGCCCCTCCGGACCGATAACGACAGCGGCAAGATTCACCTTTAGCCTGTCGGCAAGCCTGCGCCCCGCACCCATGAGCTCCCAGGAAACCGGATGCACCTGGCCGCGCTCCAGCTCGACGAAGACCCAGACGTGCTTATACGCCTTAAAGTGCTCCGGCAGTTCTTTTTTGGCTGCTGCGCGGCCGGCCGCCGCCGGCATGGCCGTTTTGGTGACATTGCTCATACTCTAAATTCCCCTCAAAGATAGGCGCGCCCGCGCCACAGGTTTTGCTTTTTAGCTTCGTTAACTGAAGATCACTTTTGGTCAGCAAGTGGCCGGCTGCTTTGCCCCGTCTGCTTGGTCCGACCGGCCGCACAACAAGACGCGTCGTCGCGATAGACGTACCGGTCCGGCCGGATTTGGAGAGGTCTTCCACACTGGACCCCTGCGCGCCGGGTTCGACGAGCGCCACCGCGGCGGCCAGGGCGCCGCGGTGATTCTGACCGGTCGCTTTCATGCCTGAGTTGGCGAGTCCGTTCGCTGCGCAATACCTGCGCGTCACTTTCGGCACAGCGGCGCCACATTGACTGTGACGACGAGGGCGATCCTGGCAACGCACCTGTCACGCCATCCATGCCGAGCCTCCAGCGCCGACAACCCGTATGGGCCGACGTTGCCCCTCTTCCTGACGCATGTTGCTATCCGCCATGAGATGGATACAAACCTGCGCGGAATCGGGGACCGGTTTGATGCGGGCGCTGTACATACCCTCTCCAGGTGTAGCGCGAACGGGCGACTTATCCATTGACCACCATCTCACCGTCGATACGGAACTTCGATCGCGTCAAAGACCATTTCGAACGGACCTGGCGCGATCGTAGGCCACGAGATGATGCCGCAGCGCTCGGCAGGCAGTAAAAGCAGCATCATGGGTCTTCCTTCAATCTCATCTCGGACGACTACCATCTGTCGGCATCGATGATCGGATCGGCAGGACAACAGCAAGTGTCGTACCAGTTGCAAAAACCATTGAAAGTCAGTCGAAAGTAATGGTTTGGCAGACACTTGAAATAGCCGCTGATACCGTGGACACGACCAGTCCAGACATGGGTCGGGAATACGACAGGCGTCGCTCGGGTCTTCGCTGCAGAGAGTTGACCCGGATAAAGACGAAGGCTGCACATCGGGTTGCCACGGCGCCCCGTCGGGCAAACCTTGCTTGCAGTGGAGCGCGAGATCACTTCAGCTCGCTCAGCGGGACAAAGGCCGCGGCCTTCTTAGGGTCTGCGACGGCATCCTTCAAAACCTTGAACACTCGCTGGTCGATCGGTGACGATGCCACGAAATCGGCATAGGCCTGCTCCAGCATCGCCTTGCACCGAGCTCTGATTTCCGGCTCTGCGGCACCAGCAAATTGCTCTTTGGCAAAATATTGTCCCATGCGCTTTAAGATGTGAAGGCGCGCGACATTCACGATTTTAGGGTCGTAATCGACGCCAAGCAGCGAAAAAAAATCCTCTGCCGACGAGGCCTTGCTGAGCCGATCCAGGATACCGGCTGCCGGGGATGAGTTGATCATCGAAAATCCTCCTTCGGATTAGCTCTGGACGTTTAAGGAGATGGGGCGGCTCCTGTTGACTGCTGCCGTCCTGCCTCGCACAGCTGTCCGCATGGCCAAAGCCTGACTCCGGAAAGCGGTGCCCTCAACTTCGCTGCTCCAGATCGGCGGGTCCGCCGGTGACGACGTCAGTTCCGATGAAGATCCGGGATCAATCGCCAAACCACGATCGAGGTTGACGCTCGTCAGGACGGTCGCCGGACCGGAAATCAGCCGCGCGAGAAGACGCCGATTGGCAGTCCGGGGACGGCTCGCCATTGGGTAGGAGATCACAGCATGTATGGCGGAACGGCAAGTAAGATCTGGAGGTGAGATCGCGCCAGGGGATCTGACGTGCGAAAGCTGGACGCCGCTTGTGCCCATCAGCGCTATCGGACACCGTCCTTGCGGCCCGTCGGTTTGCGAATGGTCGACGCAAATGCTGTTGGACACGGCTTTTCACGCGGGGTGGGTTGCCAGGCATCCGCACACGTCGCGCCAGATCGCCGCCACGGTTTCGCGCTCGACCGGCCGCTTGTGCTCGATGGCATATTTGCGGACTTGCGACAGGATCTGTCTGGCTTGATCGGCGCTGGCGACGAGCTGCAGTTCATCGAGTAACGCGGTGATCGCCCCAAGTCCGGAATGCTTGCCGATCACAAAGCGGTTGCAGCGGCCAAGCAAAACGGGATCAAGCGATTGATAGGTGCGTTGATCCTTCAAAAGGCCATCGACATGAATGCCGGATTCGTGCGTAAATACATGCTCTCCGACGATGGCCTTGTTCATAGGAATCGCACGTGCGGCCGCGGCTGCAACCACCGCGGCGACGTTCTCGAGCTCCGGGAGTATGATGCCGGTCTCGCGCCCGTAGAGCTGCTTGAGTGCGACCGCGACTTCCTCGAGCGGGGCATTTCCGGCCCGCTCGCCCAGCCCGATGACGGTCACTGAGGCGTGGCTCACGCCAGCCTTGATAGCGGAGAGCGTGTTGGCGGTTGCGAGTCCGAGATCATCGTGACCGTGAAATTCGAGTTCGAGATCGGTGGTCGCACGCAAATTCCTGACCAGCGCGTAGGTTGCGTCCGGATCGAGCACACTGAGCGTATCTGCAATACGAAAGCGACGCGCGCCCGCGGCTTTTGCAGTTGCCATCAGTCTGATGAGAAAATCGATGTCGGCGCGGGAGGAGTCCTCACCACCGACGGCGACCTCAAGTCCGCGCGCACAGGCATAGCCTACCACTCGCTTCACCCGTTCCAGCGCCAGGTCGCGATGACCACCTAGCTTGGCCGCGATCTGGACATCGGAGGTCGGGATCGACATATTGATCATGGACACCTTTGCTTCGATCGCCGCGTCGACATCCGATTTCCGCATCCGGCACCAAGCTATGGTGGTCAGCGGAAGATCTGCTTCGACAATGGCGCGAATGGCGGCGATCTCCTCGTTGCCCATCGCCGGCGTTCCCGCCTCGATCTCCGTGACTCCGGCCCGCGCCAGCGCCTGCGCGATCGCCAGCTTTTCCTCTGTGGTGAACGCAACGCCAGGTGCCTGCTCGCCGTCGCGTAATGTCGTGTCGTTGAGCACGGTGGGCTTGGCGCGCACCTGGTCGGACCAAGACGATTTGGCGGCGGTGCTGGCGGAAATCACGCGAGAGCTCCTCATTGTTTGATCTACCTAAGCTTCAGCAACCAGCATGCCAGCCCGCCGTCCCAGGCAACCCACTGACGAAGCTAACGCTTCGGTCCTGGACCTTCTTCAGCAAATGGATTGTCGCAAATGCGACAGGCCCATGAAGCGGACGCCTTGCCTGTTGCCACGCCGAGTTCGAACGCTAATGCAATTGCGGCGCGCCGGGATATCGAGAATTGTCGCGGAGCACTTTGGGCCCGCCGCCGCTTTGGACACATGGTCACTCGCTCGCCTCGAAACGGCGTCAGCCGCGCCCTCAACCTCCCGCGCGGCTTACCAAATCCGGCGAGGCCTTCGCGGATGACGGGGCGATCGCCGACCCTTGTGGCAGTTCAGATGGCCAGTCGCCGGCAACTACCGGCCGAGCCGCCTGCAACAGAAAATCGCGCCGGCGCTCGGCCATCCGGCTCTCACCGCTTTCTTCGCCGAAGCAGAGGTTGAAGTCGACACATTGCGTGCACACGGGTGTTGTGCACATCACGAGGCCTTCATCCTCGCAAAGCATGCGGTAGAAGAAGCGCTTCCAGCGCATATTGTTGACATTGCGCACGGCGAGCGGCGCGAAATGGCGGCTCAGCAGCCGAGAGAGTTCGCCACGATTGCGCAAGCCGAGAGCTTCCCACAGATGGTTTGGCTCAATGGCGCGGCGCGCGATCATCGCAGCCAGCCAGCGGCCGATATCCCCTTCCGTCGAGCGTTGCTTGAGCAAGAAATCGCGCAGCATTGCGATCTCGTCGTCGTCTTCGCACTTGAAAGCCGAGAGCTGCTCCGCGAGCTTGATCTCAAGGGAGGGAAAGTACTGCTCCAGCAAGGCCGCCAGTTCAAGGCCAGACAGGCCGGCCTTCTCGGGAAGGGAACCACCATCCATTGTGGCAGCCGCCAGGATGGACGCCAGGACATGGCGATCGAGATTGCTGTCAATGGCAATATCGGCATCTGCAGGAGGCACACCGGTGAGCAGGCTGTAGGTTGCAATTCCCCTGTGCATCTGGCTGTTGGCACCAACGGCACAAGCAGCCGTCAACGGAAGGAAGTGCGCTTCGGACATAATTTTGTGGGTTTCCACAGTGGTCAGGTTTGCCCCGCCGAATCCTGGTTCTGGTCAGGGTCGATCGTCAGAATGCCGGCCTCCCGGGATGGGCGGTTTGGGAGACCGGCATCCGTCGCGCGCCTTTGCAAGGCCGCGACTCGCGACCTTTACGAGGCCGCGAGCTCGGCGGCGGTCTTGCCGATGATGGATTCGTCCACGGGCTTCATAATGCCATGCTCCATCAGCATGTCCTCGAGCTCGTCCATGGAGATCGGGGTCGGGATGATGCCTTTGCCGCCATTGTTGTGAACCTTGGTCGCAAGATTGCGATAGTGATCGGCCTGCTTGGACTCGGGTGCATACTCGAGCACCGTCATGCGGCGTAACTCGGCATGCTGCACCACGTTGTCGCGCGGCACGAAGTAGATCAGCTGAGTGCCTAGCTTCTTGGCCAACGCTTCCGCCAGTTCCAGCTCCTTGTCGGTCTGCCGCTCGTTGCAGATCAGACCGCCCAGCCGCACGCCACCAGAGTTCGCGTATTTCAGGATGCCCTTGGAAATGTTGTTTGCGGCATACATCGCCATCATTTCACCGGACATCACGATATAGATTTCCTGCGCCTTGTTCTCGCGGATTGGCATCGCAAAGCCACCGCAAACGACGTCGCCGAGCACGTCGTATGAGACATAGTCAATGTTCTCGTAGGCGCCGTTCTCCTCCAGGAAATTGATCGAGGTGATGACGCCGCGGCCGGCGCAGCCGACACCCGGCTCAGGACCACCAGACTCCACGCAGCGAATGTCCTTGTAGCCGACCTTCATTACGTCCTCGAGCTCGAGGTCTTCCACGCTGCCGGCGCTCGCTGCAAGACTCAAAATCGTGTCTTGCGCCTTGGCGTGCAGAATCAAGCGGGTCGAGTCCGCTTTCGGATCGCACCCCACAATCAGGATTTTCTGACCCATCTCGGCCAGCGCCGCCAGCGTGTTCTGCGAAGTGGTCGACTTGCCGATGCCGCCCTTCCCGTAGAACGCGATTTGTCTCAGTGAAGACATGTTGCTCTCCATCAACCGATTTGCCAAAAGTTGCGCGCTTCTTGCGCGCGAGCTTGTTTCTCTCTCAGAAACGGGGGCACACGGGTTCAAGGGAAGGAGCGCATCGCTCGTCTTACGCGTCGGCGTGCACTCAGCCCTCACTCAGTGTTGCTGCCGCTTATTAGCAACCGCCGTGCCAACGCTTGACCGCGCTCCTTAAGCTTCTGATTACGTTTCTAAAAACCAACCAGCCGGTGAGTGATCCTGGCTGTTTTGGATCTGACAGGATCTGCGCGGCTGTCAGAAAACGAACAACGACCACAACCATCAACGCGAAAAGCCGATTTGGCGGGACCTGTTCCCGATCCCTTGTGTGGAACGGAACTTGCTGCGCTTCTCGCAAGGCGGGCGATTTGAGGAGAGTGAATATGCCGGTCGGGCTCGAAACCTGGCGGACTAGCGGCAGTGTTGCATATACGGTACGGCGCTTGGTGCGCTGACATTGGAGATGATCGGCAAGAAATTCGAATGGGCTCCCGGAAGCAGCAGCGCCGTGCCAATCGTTCAGCTCGGCGCGCCTAAATAGGTATATCGTGGCGACAATCATCTTTTATCAGAAGCCCGGCTGCGCCACTAACGCGCGTCAGATTCAAGCGCTGAAGTCCGCCGGCCACAACGTGATCGCCCAAGATATCTTGAAGAAGCCATGGGATGCGGAGGAATTGCGCGGCTTCTTCGGCAATATGCCCGTCGGCTCCTGGTTCAACCGAGCTGCGCCTCGTATCAAGTCAGGCGAAGTCAATCCCGATACCATCGACGCGGCAAGCGCACTCGCATTGATGGTGGGCGATCCGCTCTTGATACGACGACCGCTGATCGACGTAGACGGGGCACGATGTGCCGGACTCGATCATGAGCCCGTGCTTTCGCTGCTTGGCCGCAAGACGCAAGATGATCTCGAGGGATGCTTGCACGAAGCAAACCGCGCGCGTTGTCCGCAGGCGTGAGGAAACGGCGGAGCGTACCCCCAAGGCCATCAAACGAGGCAAGGAATGACGTTTCCCACTTCCGGCTTCCTTCATGGGTCGTAGGCGACGGGACCTTCGCTGAGACGCCCGCGCGAGTGGCTGCTCCGTAAGTCGGCGTCGCCCATATTGCGCTCGAATGCCGCGCTTCTCGCCTTTGCAGTGTGTGAGAGAAGTCGCCGCAGTTGCCGCCTTTATCACGCATGACCTCCGCGGCCTGGATTGGATCAGAGCACCAAGCCGAGAGGCAGTTTCTTGAAGAGATTCGGCTGTCTTGAATTGAATAACGATCAGAACAGACCACCACGCTTCGCGGCCGTGATCCTTATGCAACTTAGCGGCATAATTGCGCTACGGCCGCTCCCATTTTGATCGGCATCAAATCCTCCGCCATTCCCCATGTGTGACAGAGATCTCGCGCGGCTCTTCGCGCGAATTTTTGGAATGGAGAATTCGATGAGAACAAGGACAGTTCTGACGACGGCATCGCTCCTCGCGCTAGCGACCTCGTTGGCCAGCATCTCGGTACGGGCTGCGGATCTGGGTCCCGCGCCGGTCTACTATAAAGCGCCTCCGATCGAACCGTTCAATCCATGGATGATCCGCCTGCGCGTGCTTGGTGTTTTGCCGGATACCGCAGGCAGCTCGGTCAGTGTCGCCGGGGCGCCCTCGCTGTCCTCACCAAGCTCTGGGCTTTCGATCAGCGATCGAGCCATACCCGAGCTCGACATCACCTATTTTTTCACAAAGAACGTTGCCGCCGAACTCATTCTCGGCGTGACCAGCCATCACATCAGCGGCAATGGCGCGCTCACTGGCCTCGATATCGGTAAAGCCTGGCTGTTACCGCCAACACTGACCCTGCAATATCACTTCACCGATTTCGGCCAGCTCAAGCCCTATATCGGCGCGGGCATCAACTACACCGCATTCTTCAACCAATCGGCAGCCAATACTTTGCTCCCCGGTCTTGCCGTGACGGATTTTCGCATCAGCAACCAATTCGGCGCGGCGGTCCAATTCGGCTTCGATTACATGCTTGATCGTCACTGGGGCCTCAACTTTGACGTTAAGAAGCTGTGGCTGCGGCCGGAGTACTCCGCGACCGTAAACAATGCGATTGCCGTCACCGGGCGCGCCAATATCGACCCATGGCTTGTCAGCGGCGGCGTCACTTACAAATTCTGACGCTAGAACAGGACCAGAAAGGGGAATCCGTTTGATCAACCCGGACGCGCGGCAAGCTGATCGAGCGCGTCCCCTAACCTCACCGCAGTGCAAGCACGGAGCGAGATGACGCGTCAGGGACGCGTCATCTCGCGAGACGCGGGGAGCCATTCGCAGCATTGCTCTCGCTGTGAGCTGCGGATCGCGCGGCATGGAGTGACGGTACACCAACAGATCGACCCAGATATGATCATATTCTTGTTTCGTCGCGCGTTGCAAAGGCGCCATTTGCCTATTGGGCCCGAGAAAAAAGGCGGCACGCCGCGCCAAGATCAATGACCTGCTGTTCGCAGACCCGGAGCGGGAGGCCTCCGCTCAACCTTAGACGATCCGAGCTCTGAGCGGCCAGCTCATGGACGGACAAGCCGTCCATGCTTGCTAGCCCGGGCAAGTGGCCGCTAAGCGAAGCCTCTAGCTTCGCTTTAGCACCATCACAAGACGGTCGACACGTTTGCCCTGCTTGAGGTGGGAGTTTACGATTTCGTCAACGTCCTCGGGCGTGGTCGCGCGATACCACACTCCGTCGGGATAGACGACCATCAAGGGACCAGAGTTACAAAAGCCAAGGCAGCCTGCCATCGTGAAACCAATATCGTTGAGGCCTTGCGCTTCGATCGCCTTGCCCATTCGATCCCACAGGGCTTGCGCGCCGGAGGCGCCACAGCTGCCGTGCGGATGAGTTGGCGGACGCTGCGTGTTGCAGGCAAAGACATGATGCCTATAGAGTTGAGGAAGCTCGAATTCGGTTTCTGAGTTCATTCGCCTATCCTGTGATCAATGGGTTTCATCTGAAAGAGACAAGGTGCGAGCACATCGCCCCCCATAATCTCTTAAGGTTTAACGCCGCATCGACCAATTGATTCAACTGATTCCCACTCGCGCTTGCGAAAGCAGGCGAAATGAGCGGGCGCCATCGTGATTGTCGTCGCTGAAGATCAGCGATAGATACCTTCGCGTCCGGAGCAGCCTCCTTGATCAATTCCAACGTCTTCGGCCGTCATCGCGATCTTTCTACTCCCGCATCACTTGCTCACCATCCAACTTCTCCAAAGCAAGTTGCACACCAGATGCGTAACGTTCGTTTCTGCAACGATCGCTTGCTTTGCCCGGCGCGACTCACAATTATTGCCGAGGTTGCGACAATGTCGTTCGCTTCTGTTTCGGACACGACAAACCTCGCATAGCGTTTGACCTCCCGCTTCAACCTTCTGCAGTTCGTACGCAGAATAACCGAGACTCTCGATTATTTTGCCCAGCTCTTGCGCTATCATATCTTGGAATGAGCAGCGATCTTCATGACCCTCGTGCCGCCTATCGAGGAGCCTTTATTCTCGACGATCGCCCGGTGAATCGAGTGCTCTGTTCTGCCGTGGCGTGATCGGCTGGCCGCATCGTCCGGCGCGAGCCTACAGCATCTTTTTCGCCCTGAAGCTGGACGCTGCGTTCCGCCGCTGCCGATCTATCGTTTGCCTCAACAGATAGCGCCTGTCGGGAGAGCCAAACGAGGCAGGGATGATCGCCGAGCCACCTTTGAGGCCGCAGACCAAGCCGGCCGCAATCCCCATCGGCAGCAACGGCAAACCGGCAACACAGCGGTCCCAGATTGGGCGCACGCTTCGCACGATACACGTCAAGACGCGCTTGCAGCGGCGAATGCGGAGCAAGGAGCACGTGCTCATTAATGCATTTGCTCCTACCCGAGCTGACGATGGTGACGCCATTCGCTAAGGGCGTCGCACGAACGGAGGTTTGGCATGGCAGTTGCAACGAAGACAATAACGCCAGCTACGCCGGCCGGCCAAAGACTTCTGACACAGGATCGTCATTCCTCCTCCCCAAACGGTCCTGTCAGTCTGGGTCCCGCCATTGTCCCAGCCCAGACGATGCCCTCGGCGAACTTCCAGCCGCCGGGGGCATTTCCCGCTCGAACATATCGCCGGCAGTAAGAAGCATGTCCTGACTGCCGGCTTGATTTGGCGAGCTACCGCAAAAGCAGCTTCTTGGTGCGGCGGAGGTCGCAGAGTGCAAGGCCGCAATCCGGCGGGTTTCCCGTTTTGTCTCACAAGTCAAAAGCCGTGACACGCATCTGCCAACGCTCACGAGTACGTCGGCCTCATCCGACGGCAAAGCGCCTCAGGCAGCTTGAGCACAACAAAGCGATAGGCCCATTAGCCCGGATGGATCGTGATATCCATGGTTTCGTCGCTGTCCCCGAACGGGTCGGCAAACCGATCGTCTTCCAGCAGCTTGACGCCGCACAGGCAGACGTCACCTTCGATCACGGCGAGCGCTACCGGCTCAAGCGATTGTCCATCGCAGGGGCCGTCGATGCAAATCCCAGTGTCGATCTCAAATCTTGCACCGTGCCGGCCGCACCTGAGAAAGGAGCGGTCCGCCGAGAAAAACGCACCGGAGCCGATGTTGAGCCAGACGCTCTCATGCGGACAACGATTGACGTAACCAAAATAGTCGTTGCCGAAGGTGCGCACCACAATAATTGGAAAGGGCCGGCTCTCGCCCCTATCATCGATCCGCGACAGGCTAAAGCCCATGGCCCCACTCCGCTCGATGGCATCGGCCGGACAGACGGCAAAAACCTCGATCTGATCGCTCATCAGGTTGTCGATTATCGGTTCGCTCATCCCGGCTTCGCAGTTTCCTGCTTGAAGGCATCGATCGCAGTCCGGCTCAGCCGAAAAATCCCACGGCCACGAGCGAGCTGCCGATAAGCCGAGCTGGCACGGGCGTTGAGGACATCAAACCATTGGTCCGGCGTGAGCTTCGCCGGACGCTCGCTGATTTGGATCACCCTCCCGTTCGGACCGAAGCGGACGTGGATGATGACTTGTTGCGAGTTCATACCGATCCCCTGTTTTGGTAACTCTAAAGATCCCGAGCGGGCACCGAGGATCTCGACGGTGATGTGCTTGGTTTGGGCGCCTCAAGCCGCGCCTTGGATGTGCCTTTTCTACTATCGAGCAGGTCTTCTTCGCGCTCGCTTGGAACATTTCTCTTGCGGCCTTCCCAGACGAGTACATGCCTCCGCGCATCCGGCTCGCTCCCGCCATGTGGATCACGATGTGCGCCCGGCAACGCTGCCACAAACGATTATCCTCCGTCCCCTTGCTCATCTCTCGCGACGACAAAAACTACGATCATCGCAATTCACTCCTCGTTCTTCCGTGTCGTGGATGACGAGCATCTCAGTAAATCGCTGCACCCGCTCCCACGTTGATCGATGCATCTTTCATGGTCTCGACGATAAACTCGATGTGCTTGCTCGTGAGATGGGTGTGAAACGGAAGCGCCAGAGCGCGATCGGCTATTTTTTCCGTAACCAGGAAATCGCCACGCCGATAGCCGAAGTCAAAGTAGTGGCGTTGCAAGTGCAGCGGCTGGCTATAGGCAGCGGATTCAACCCGTGCGCCTCGCAGATCATCGATAATGGCGTCGCGCCCCGATCGCGTGAAGCGTGTCCCCAGATGAACGAGATAAAGCAACCAGTTCACCTCGGTCACATCGGGGCCAACATAAGGCGGCTTGATGCCCTCAAATGACTGCATATGCGCGTTGTAGAGCTGCTCGACCAAGCGACGCCGCTCTAGGATTTCATCGAGTCGCTTGAGCTGCGCCAGGCCCAAGGCAGCCGTGAGATCGCTCATGCCGGCCTGGTAAGGTGCCGTGCTACCGACAACAACGGAGGAGCGTTCATCCAGGCGATGGGCGCGATGGCGACGTAAGCCGACCGCGATGTCGATATCGTCGGTCACCACCATTGCGCCTTCGCCACAGGTTAGGGCCGCCGGCTGGGCAAAGTCGAACACCGCGAGGTCGCCAAACGGCCGACGAGCTCACCCTTGTAGCTCGATCCGATCGCCTCGGTGGAATCCTCCAAAAGCAGCAGCTGATGGCGCTGCGCGACCGCGCGCAGTTCAGACCACGGCGCGGGATGACCGTTGGGATTGCCGGCGACAATCGCCCGCGTGTTGGCCGTGATGCGCTCTTCGGCCTTCGCTGGGATCAATGCTCCCGACCAATAGTCGATATCGGCAAATACCGCTCGTGCGCCTGCGAGGCTGATGGCATGCGCGGTCTCACGAAAGGAGTAGGGCGAGGCGATAACCTCCTGCCCCGGGCCGATGCCGAGCGCCTTCAGCGCAAGCAGGAGCCCGATGGTACCACTGGAGACCGCAACAGCATATTTGCGGCCAAGATACGCCGCGAAAGCCTGCTCAAACGCCTCAGTGATCTGCCCGTTGGAGATTTGCGGCGAACAGAGCAGCGTTTCCACGGCAGAGAGCTCGGCGAAGGTGATATCGGGATCGGACAGTGGAATGAAAAATGTATTTTCCTCCACAGTGTGCGCGCCATCAAGCCGACACTCTGCTAGTTCAGTGCTCACCGTCCAACATTCCTTTTGGCCAATACGATGCCGGTCGCCCGCGTTGGATCGGCCGTAATCTGCACGCAGTGATCCGATCGATCGAGCAGATGAAGGTCGAAACGAGGAAACTTCCGGAACGGCTGATCCGCCACATCCGACGCATCACAGCGCACCCAAGCAAGCTGCGGAAAGCGGCGCCGCAGCTCGACAAACGGACCCATCTCGGCGCCATCGGCTGCAAGCAGCCGCTCGATTTCGATCAATTCCTCCGCGGTGAGCGCCATCGTGGCTCCTCTATGACTCGTCAAAGGCGGTTCGTCATTGCCAGAACAGACGCTCCGGATCCGCGTTCAATTCGTCGATTGCAGAAGTCAAGCGATGGTAAAGGCTGTAAAATTCCCAAATTCCTCGCGCGTGGTTCTTGCGAAACAGCTTCCAGATCCCGCTCACGGCATCATAAAGAATCAGCGCGACGTCGATGAGAGCGCCATCCTTGTCGATGTTGCGCGAGCAACAGGGGCTCTCAACGAGGTAGCCGCCCCTCACCTGCGTCACGTTCGGCGAGACGTAGAGATAGCGCTTGCGCGAGCTCAAGCCGCGCTCGATCCGTTTGCGATCGAGCTCGTTGGGGTGAGGCACCAGCCCGGCCTTTACCTTTCTCATCAGCGCGGCATTCATGGCGAAAGCCTCCCTTCAAAGCACCGTGATTTCTTCTTCAAGACAGCCGATGAGCAGCTGCTCACCAAAATCGACAATATAGATCGGCACGTTCGCTTCGGTATGGATAGCGACGTTGATGATCTCGCCGGTCGCTCCGGCGGCGAGCAAGACTCCCTCGGGCTCCGTATTGGGAAATGAGCGGTCGTTGATGAGGTCGACTGCGGTTTTGACCCGCTGGCCCCGCCGATATTTCGGAAAGCCGGGCTGGGTCATGACTCCTCCGGCAATGGCAGATCATCGATCTCCGCGCAGGCGTCCACCGGCTCTAGTTCCTTGCGCTTCATGCCAACACGGTAGCCGCTTTCCAGAAACTCGACGCCGTAGATGTAGAATTGCTGCAGGAACGTGCCGATCGAGACGACGTAACCCACCTCTCCCTTCTTGACCAAAACGTCGCCAATCTCCTTGCCGCGATAGGTGCCATCATTGCGGATGGTGCGATTGGCTCGCAGCTTTTGGCCAAAGCTGAAGACAGGCGGACCGCTGAGCTCGACGACGTCGCTGTCGCGAACAATGCTGGTCATGTACCGTTCCTGATGCATCGCTCTCTCGTAGAGGTGCAGGGACGCCGCCTGGCCCACCGCAGGCGAGATCCTCTATCATTTCGTGCTCGCGCGGCATCGTCAGTCACATCGACGATGGCAGCGCCGCCTGAAAGGCCGCTCTCGACGTCGCGAAGCGCCTTTGGACCGCCACGCGGAATGAAATGCTCGCCAGGGCCGTGCTGCCGACCAGCAACAGCACGATCGCAGGGCAATCCAGCGCAGTCGTCGTCCGTGATGGAGGACCGAACGTCGGCGCCTGCGCCTCCGCCAACGCGCAGCACGAAGCTTGCGACGTTTTCAGCACCAGCTCTCGGCATGCCGTTCATGGGGGTTCACGCTTTAGGCTGGCGCCTGGTAGCGAGGCAAGGACGTGTCAACCACGCAGGTATTGTCGACCGGACAGGCGGCGACACATTGCGGCTCGTCGAAATAGCCAACACATTCAGTGCATTTTGCCGCTTCAATGACAAAGCTGCCCCCCTTCTCCGAGATGGCAACGTTCGGGCATAAGGGTTCACAGGCTGAGCAGCTCGTACACTGCGAGGCGATGATCTTGAATGGCACATATTCCCCCTTACGCTGCAGAGATCAGAGATCCTTGCCGGATCGCGGCGTCGCCGCGCTGCGCGTGCTGGATCTCCCCGCGTTTCACCTTGTCCAGATAGGATCTGAACCAGGCAATCGCCGACTTCTCAATGAACTCATGGGCGTATTGATCGACCGGCTCGATCCCCGCCTTGATCAGATTGCTTTTCGGGCAGCCGCCGATCTTGGACACGAAGACCGCATGACAGTCACGGATGCCATGCATGATGGCGGAAAGCCTATCCTCCTCGCCATAACCGCTCTGGCAGTAAACGTCCACGCGGCGGTGGCCGACGAATTTGGCGCCGGATGTAGAAAGTTCGTACACCTGGAACTCCTTTGCATGCCCAAAGTGCTCGTTGATCAATCCCGAGCCCTTGGTTGCGACGGCCACCAGAAGAGTGATCGCGCTCATCTCTCCGGCAAATTCCGCAAGCTCCTTTTGGCCGGCCGCGATTTTGGCGGCACGCTCATCCTCTACCCTGTCCTGATACGCCTTGCGCATCTCTAAGTCATATTGGACGTCCATTTTCATGACCTGATCGGTGGTGAACTCTGCGCTGCGATCCTCCCCGAGTAGACCGACCGCATCGGCGCGGCACTGGCGGCAATGCCGCATCATTTTTATCTCCCCTTCACAAGCATCTTGCAGCGACTTCAATTCCTGCGCCGTCGGTCCGCGCTGACCGTTGAGGCCAAATACTGTGCCGTGCTCGGGCGCGGAGATCAGCGGCATGATATTGTGAAGGAAGGCACCACGCGACTTTACCGCCCTGTTGACCTCGACCAGGTGGTCGTCGTTGATGTTTGGGATCATCACCGAGTTGACCTTGCACAGGATACCCCGTTCGCTAAGCATCTCGAGGCCTTGCAGCTGGCGATCGGTGAGTATCCTTGCCGCGTCGATGCCGGTGTAGCGCTTGTGGTTGAAGAAGATCCACGGATAGATCTTGGCGCCGATTTCGGGATCGACCATGTTGATGGTGATGGTGACGTGGTCAATTTTGGACCTGGCGATGGTATCAATATAGTCCGGCAGAGCCAGTCCGTTGGTTGACAGACACAGCTTGATGTCGGGAGCCGCCTTGGCGACCAGCTCGAACGTCTTGAACGTCTTTGCTGGATTGGCCAGGGGATCGCCGGGACCAGCGATGCCAAGCACCGTCATCTGGGGAATGGTGGTCGCTACCGCGATAACTTTTCTTACCGCCTGCTCAGGCGTGAGCTTCTCGCTCACCACGCCCGGACGCGATTCATTGGCGCAGTCGTATTTTCGGTTGCAGTAATTGCACTGGATGTTGCAGGCAGGCGCGACCGCGACATGCATGCGGGCGTAATGATGATGCGCTTCTTCGCTGTAGCATGGATGGTTCTTGACCTTTTCCCAGATTTCGGTCGGCAGATCGCCTTGGCCTGCCTGCGAGCCGCAGCTCGCCTGCCCGGTCTTGGCCAAAGCGCGGCAGCCCTTATGCTCGGCGGCGGGCTGCATCATCTTGCCGCTATCCACTGCAGCTTTGGCATATTTTCCGCGTTCGACGACCGCGTTCATTTTCATCTTTCCCTGCAGGCATCATCGGCCACCCAGGACCATCCGTGAGCGAACCTCAAGAAGCCGGGTAGCAACTTGCATGCCATGGCGGAGACGATGAAATTGCAGCCATACGCCAACGCGTTAGCGGAAACGATCGTCTCTGGCGCATCTGAGAACAGCAATGATGCTCTTGTTGACGATGCGACAGATACGTCGTCATTCTCACGCAGAGCTCCATGGCTTGCGCATTCATTCTCGCACTAAGCTCGCCGGAACCCGGCTCCATCTGAACGGGTTTTCTCGCGTTGCGGCTCTCGCAATATGCCGATACGAGCTGGGGGATCCGGGCTTCACAAGGCCACTAATGGGTCAGCAGTATCTCAATCGCCCAAGGGAGCCCAATCGCAAGCGGTGTCAGGCCTTGCTCGAGTAGGAAGCGGAGCTCGTTGTGAGAGAGCGCGTCCGGATCAACGATCGCATAGTGGGTGTCGGCCGAGCGCTTGATGATCTGCCGCGCATAGCTACGCAACAGCTGGTCGTTGAAGCGACAGCCGATGAAGAGAAAGGTCTGTCCGGTTCGCCTTTCCTTGACGATGTCCGGAATTGGCGTCTGAATGTCGATTTCGGTCAACGCCTCGACATAGTCAGCGTCGGAGATAAGGAAGTTGTTGGCCGGCTGCACGCTGCCATGCGGCTTGTACAGCACCGTCGTCCAGCTGCCGGCCACGGCATTGTCGACCTCTTGGCCAACAGAATCGTAAAAGCGATACCAGCGGTTCTCCCCAATGCCGACGCGGGTGATACCCTGCACTTCGCCCCATCCATCGCGCTTACCCAGCGCCGCGCGCATGGCGGCATCATACCAGGCGTCTACTATGACGGGCAGCGACAAGGACGCAAGATGATGGTGCAACCGCGTCGGCTCGACTGGCCGAGCGAAGGCCTGCGTCATCAATGCCGTCACGGCGGACCGATGTTTGCTGATCTCGATATGCTGCGCCGACGCCCACGCATTGCCCCTAGCCCGCCGCGGCAGCGCAACCTTGCTGGCGAAGAAGCCGGCCAACGCCTCTGGTGTGGTCGGAACATCGGATCTGCACAATTCGGCGAGGCCAGGACCGAGATAGGGAACAATGCTCGCGGCCCTCAGGCCGGCAGCGATGTCCACGAGCGTGGCCTTTGCATCGGCCGCATCGACAAAGTCGATCTGCGGGGGCGCCTTCACGGATCGTCCCCGTTCTCGCCCCGTTTTTTAGCGTTGATTGTGATCGGTAACCGTGTGTCGCTCGCCATCTCGGGCAAATCGAGCACCCAGCCATTAGCTACTTTGATCCAGCCGCCCCATAGCGTCTCGTACTCGGATTCCACGATTGGCTCTTCGAGATCCTTTTTTGGCACGTAGATCGACAGGCCCGCGTCCGGAGACCGGCGGATCATGATTTTCACGAGGTCAACTCCCTGACTGTGACGCGGGAGGTGGCGCGCAGGCGAGCCACGATGTCGGACACTGCGCACACGACCTCATCGACCTCCGCGAAGGAGGTTTCACGCGACAGAGAAAAGCGCACCGCGCCGCGTATCCGCCACGCCGGCACCTGCATGGCACGCAGAACATGCGATGGCTGCATTGAGCCGGAGTTGCAGGCTGATCCGATCGACACGGCGATGCCCGCCCGATTGAGATGGTGAGCGATGGCTTCGGCTTCGAGATGATCGAAGGCAATATTGGCCGTGTTCGCTAATCGATTGCTGATATCGCCGAGCGCAACGCACTCGCCATTGTGCAAAATTCCCTGCTCAAGGCGGTCGCGCAACGCGCTAATGCGAACGCGCTCCGGTTCGAGCCGCTCCGCCGCAAGCTCGGCAGCCTTTCCGAGGCCGACGATGCCGGGAATATTCTCAGTCCCACCGCGGCGCCCTCGTTCCTGTGATCCGCCGCAGATCAGCGACCGGAATTTTGTCCCTTTGCGCAAATATAGCGCGCCGATCCCCTTGGGGCCGTGCAGTTTGTGCGCGGATAGCGACAGCATGTCGATCGCACTGTCCTTTAGGTTCACGCGCTCCTTACCGATGGCCTGGACCGCATCTGTGTGAAACAGCGCGCCCGCCTCACGGGTCAACCCGGCCAGAAACTCCACAGGAAACATCGTTCCGGTCTCGTTGTTGGCCCACATAACCGAGGCAATCGCTGTGCGTGGCCCGAGCGCGCAGCGAAACGCCTCGATGTCGAGCCGTCCGCGGGAATCTACGGGTACGATGTGCGTCTTGACTCCTCTTGCCGCCAATTGCTCGGTTAGCGCAAGAACGGCGGAGTGCTCTACCGAGGTGGTGACGATCTCGTCGCGGTCTTCCTGCGTCGCAAGCGCAGAGAGGACCGCGGCATTATTGGCCTCGGTCCCTCCCGATGTGAAAACGATTTCATGATCGTATGCGTTCCCTAGCAGGCCCCGCAAGCTGCGCCGGGCCTGCCTCAGAGCGACTGCGACCTCGCTGCCAAAGGCATGCGTGGACGAGGCATTGCCGAATTGCTCGGTGAAGAACGGCAACATGGCTTGCACGACGGATGGATCGGTCCGTGTCGTTGCATTGTTATCGAGGTAAATCGGCACTCGATTTTCGCTCAATCCACTGCCTCGCCTGCAGCAGCTACGGGGATCAGGCGAACCAATTCGCCGAGTTTATCGACCAGCCGCGCCTGAATGCCTTCCAGCGTCACCCTCGAAAGCTTACACAACGTGCAGGCACTGGTCAGCCTGACGATGACCCTGCTGCCATCAATTCCGATCAGGTGACAGTCGCCACCGTCGCGTTGCAGATTGGGTCGGATCTCTTCGATTGCGCCGCGAATGCGACGCTCTCGGTCTGTCGCAGTGGACGACGATTGCCTTAGCTGTTCTGGTTCGGCCGGCATGCTTCGATGTCTGCTCCTCATCAGCTCGAACGATTTTTTTCATCAGCTGAACGATTTTCCGCAGGAGCAGTTCGCGGTGGCGTTCGGGTTATGAAAGGTAAAGCCAGAGCTCTCCAGTGCCATCACGAAATCGATGGTCGTACCGACCAGATGCTCACGGCTCTTGTTATCGACGAACACCTTCAGCCCGTCGCATTCGATCACGGTGTCGTCAGGCTTCGCTTCCTCGGCCAGACCCATGTTGTATTTGAATCCATTGCAGCCGCCTGCTTCGATCATGACGCGCACCCCGCCGGTCGGGTGCGCCGACGATGAAATCGCGCTCTTGATTGCATTCACTGCGCTATCTGTCAGGTTGATCACGGCTTTCCCTCATCAGCTTGGATTTAGCTACCAAGGGCAAGTCACGTGCCAGCGCGCAGACGCTTGATGATGCTCACTTTTTCGGATCGCGGCTGTTGGCTTTGGGACCGGTGTCGGGTTCCTGACAAGGCTACTTGAGGCGATCGCAGCCCATTGACGCGTTTTCTTTCTAAGCTACGACGAAGGCCGCGACGCATGCAACGGCAAGCAATTTGCATCGCATCTGGCACCGGCCAAGGCGTCGGTTAAGAGCTTAGATCGAGGAAGAATTTAATGACTGCAATCGAGAACACCGCACTCGGCAGACTTGAGAAGGAGGGCCGCCTGCTCAATGCCGTACTCAAAGGCGGGACTACCAAGCCGGGCCGGTTCGGCTTTCGCGGCGACGTCGCACTAAAATTCCAGACTCAAGTCGCGGACGAGAAACGGCCGCCGGACTATTCGATCGAACAGGTGTTGACGATCGCGCAGGACGGAGAACGCACTATTCCGGTGCTGGCCGGCTACCTGCATTCCTTCGCCTATCTTGCTGACGTCGCGACCGTCCTTGACGGTGCCTTAAGCCAAAACGGCAGCTACTTCATCTTCTGCAACAACATAGATTTGCTCGCGAAATATCGAATCAAGCTCGGTGATATTAATTTCCACGTCCTACCGTGCGATGAATCCACCGTTTGGAAGGAGATGATGGACCTGGTCGGGCTCAACAAGGACGACATCAAGAAGCTCGATCCGGGCGGCAAGCTTGATTACCTCCTCGATGCCGCAAAGGATCTCGATTTGTCCTATGAGGAGATCTCGTACCACGACGGGCTAAAGAGGATGGAGCCCGTGAAAAACCGCAACGAAAACCGGCCGGTCTGAGCGCGGTCTTCAGTTGTTGGGAGATGCATCGTCTTCGACAAGACGCACACCGAGGACACAGATATCACCATCCAGAACCGCCAACGCGATCGGTGTGAGCGCTCTACCCTGACATGGACCTTCGACGCACCGCCCGGTGCCGAGTTCGAAGGTCGAACCGTGCTTGCCGCACATCAGCCGGATACCGTATGGATCGAGGAATTCGTTCCGCTCCCAGTCCAAATTGACGCTGTTGTGCGGGCATTTATTGACATAGCCAAGCACCTTTTTGCCCCAGCGCACCACAATGATGGACCACGGCCGGTGATTGCCGTCATCTTCGACGACCATAAGATGGAATCCCATGGCCTGGCGGCTCGGAATCTCGTTAAAGCCGCAAATCGCATAGATGGGATTTGGCTGCATTCATCGCTCGTTTATTGCAAGACGTTCTTCATTGTCGCTGTGCAATCAGCCCCTGCAAGAACCCTACAAGTGCCGGAACGGATCGTGTTTCTGGCAATCCAACGCGCAAGCTTCGCCATTGCGGCACACTTCATTGGCCCGGGCGCATAATTCAGACCAATTCGCACGAGCATTGAGCCTTGCTGCCCTTTCCATGCTGGCTGCGCAGCTGCAGCTTTCGCGCTTCAACCTTTCTGGACCATTTGCCGGAGAGCTAACGCGGTGGCTGGTAGCCGCCTTCGCTCACGCAGCTTCGACTGCGCCTGAAACGTGGGTCTGGCAGTTGGCCGGGCAAACCCTGGCGCATGCACCACAGCCGATGCAAGCGCCCTGATCGTTCAGAATCATGACCTTCTTTTCGATTTCATCGTCCTCGTCATTGTCGAGGTCGACAAGTTCGCCCTCCTCGTTGATACCTTTCAAGGTCATGACATCTCGACCGCACACCTTGAAACAGCGGCCACAGCCGATGCACTTCTTGCTATTGATCGAGATCAGATATTCTGGTGTCCAGTTGCGTCCATCGCGCGTTGCAAATGACATGGGTCGGGCCCCCTTTAAGTATTTTCCAGCGCCTTCAAATCATGGCTCTTGCGCTCGAGTTCGGCATAGGCATTGTGCGCCTTCTGCGCCACCACCATGATTGAGGTCCAGTTGACGGGCAATTCTTCCGAAAGATCGTGCAGATCCATCTTGGCTTGTGTCGCCTTGACAGACAGCTTCTTTAGTTCTGCCTTCAGTGTTTCACGATCGCTCATGAGTATCCCCAATAGTTCGCCACGTCCGGAAATTTCCGAATCAGGTCGATTCCGTCGCTGACATATTTGTCGCCCTCCTGCGCGAGCTTTACGAAATTAGGAAATCCGAAGCGATGCACATCGCGCAGCTGCTTGTTCACGGCGATCAGCCGGCCTGAGATGAGCACCATGCGGCCGAAGCCTTCATGATGCAGATCCAGGATCGGCTGGATCATCACACCGGTTTCCCTCTCGATCGAGAGCGCGACCGCATCGAAGAACAGCTTAAGCCGCCACAGCGTATCGGGATCAGGATCACCGATAATCGGCAATGCGCGCCGTTTCTCCTTGTCCAGGATATAGGGTTCGAGCAGGTCAAGATCGCTCTTCGCCTCCCAGGCTCCGTTGGTATCCTGAGCACGCCAAATCTTGATCAACTCCTTGAGGAACGGCGCGTCGACGGCGCTGCCCTGCTGCTCTATTTTTGCGGTCATATCACCTCATTCATCGAACTCGAACGTACACCGTCGGTCCTTTGCCATGGCCTTGCGTAGCCAGGGAGGTGGCGTGCCCTTCAGTATGCGCTCGAGTTTTTCGAGCAACACCAGAATGCTTTCTGGCTTATTCACCTTGATAGGATGGATCTTGTTGGCCACCACTCGCGCAGCCCCGGCACCGCCAATGGCGGCGACGTAAAGGATTGCGCAATCCTTGATCGCCTCGATCTTCGGCGCCAACTTGTCGTCGTTGCCGTCTTCCTTAAGATCGCCCTCAAACTCAATCGCTTTGAGAAACACGTGCCCGCCAGGCGTGACATCGTAGATTGCGATATTCTTTGCCCAACCAAAATGGGCATCGACGCGTCTCAGGTCCTGAGTGGCAAATGCGACCTTCATGCAATCGACCTCTCAGCTGCGCCGGTGGAGCTGCGATACCCCGAGCATCGTGGTAGTCCGGCCGCAGTCCGCCATCTATCGGGCGTAGGCTGATCGTTCTCCTCGCGGTGCGCGATCACGAGATTGGCGATTTCGAAGATCAGATTGCGGGTACCACGATAGCCCACGGATAGTTGGTGTCCCGCGCCAAGTCGATCGAACATCGGAAACCCCATACGATAGAACGGCACTTTCAGCCGGGCCGCCGCTTGCCTGCCATGCGAATGCGTGATCAGCAGGTCGCAATGCTTTGTTTTGGCAAGCCCTTCCAGATCCTCGAGATCGCCAATGAGTACCTCCTTGGTCTTGATCCGCTCGATCACCTCCGACTGAGTGGTCGTCACGGCCGCGGTCACGTGCGCGCCCATGTCGTGCAGCATGCCGGACAGATCGAACAGAAGGTCTGGCTCAGCGCCGATCGCAACTTTGCGACCGCCAATATGGAAGTGCGCGTCCAGCATTGCATCGGCGAGCTGACCGCGCTGGCGCCGATATTTCAATGGTATGGGGCGGCCGCTGATCTCGCTCAAGAACGTCATGAATTCGTCGTTCGGACAGAGACCACACAGCCGCTCGAAGACACGAAAAGGCACGTCGGTCTTGACCTGCATGACCTCTGCCGCTCGCCGCATCTGCGCGCCGATTGCAATCGTCCACCCGGCGCGGCCCATGCTCGCAATTTCGTCGACGCCGATGCCGCCGATGGTCGTTGGCGTAAACTCATCGGGGATATGCCCATCGAGCGATCCCGCGAGGTCAGGGAGGAAGGACGGGCACAACCCGAAATCCTCCAATATGACACGGAGTTCATCCAGGTCGCCGGGCGTGAGGTGACATCCCGGCAGAACATTCACCTTCGATGGATCCCGCAGGCCATTGGCGCTGGGCCCTTCCACCAGCACCTCCACAATGCGCGCCACAGCCTTCTCCCAGCCGTCCTGGAACGCGCCCTTGAAATCAGGCGTCGAGACATACACCAGTGGCAACTTTGCAAGTTGCGGATGCTTGCTCCGGATGAGCTTGAGGTAGGCATCCACATCGTCGCCGTTGGTCTCAGTGACACCGGTCGAGCAGATTCCGATGATCTTTGGCTTGGTACGGTTGTAGATGTTCAGTATCGCCTGCTCGAGATTCTCATAGCCGCCGAGTACGGTCGCGACTTCGCTCATCGCGGTGGTCTGCAGCGGTACTGCCTCTTTGAAATGCCGGACAAAGAGCGTGAGCCCGAAGGATGTGCACCCCTGGGATCCGTGCAGAAGCGGCATCGCCCCGCGCAGCCCCATGAAGGCGAATGCGCCGCCGATCGGCTGGCTCATCTTCAGCGGGTTGACAGCGCAGGCCTTTGTCGGCGCCGTGACGATGGCCATGACGCCTCCCCTATTCTGCGGCCTGTCGCATGGCAGATGGCTCGGACACCAAGATACCTTCGATGCGTCTTTGGCAGCAGCCACCGACCGCATTGGTATGCTCTCTGACCGCTGCGACGCTCCTCAGGCCGTGCGCGTAGATTGCATCCTCGATCGTGCCCAGATCGACCGTGTTACACACGCAGATCTTCTTGGCGCGGCGCGCGGTTTCGGCGAGCGTCGGATCACAGTCGATCGCGGCCACCGGCGATTGCATCTGCTCCATCGCCTTGGCCAATGCGTCCCATGGTGCCGGTCGACGTAGCTGCTCCCACATCGGACTGGAGAGCGACTTATCGATCTCCTCCACCAGCTTGACCATTCCGACATAGCCCATATAGGCGTGGCAGCGCTCCTGGTTGATATCGAGCCAGGGCATCGCCGCTTTCAGCGCGACGAACTGCGACTTGCCGCCCGATAGCATGATGTCCGCTTTTGCGTCCTTCAACATCTTGTACATTTCGCGCGGCGTCATGTCCTCGATCATGTGGGCATCCTGCCCCATGAGCTCCTTGATGCGCTCCTTGTCTTCCCTGGTTGATTTCTTCACGCTGGTTCCGACTAACTCAAGCCCGGCTTCCTGGAGTGCCGCAACGACCGACCATGACTTGACGCCGCCGGTAATCAACAAGGCCTTCTTGCCTTCGAATCGTGGCTTGTACGGCTCGATCGCAGCCCAGGCCCACGCCTCCTCGCGCGCGATCACCGCTTCGGTGCGGCGGAGCAGATCTGTCGGCGCGCCGCGTTCAACCAATAAGCGGGCAAGCTGACGCAGCGATTCGCTCGAATCTTGAATACCGTAGAACGACCCCTCGAAGAACGGGATCCCGTAGCGTTCCTCCATCTTGCGTGCGACGTTGATCATGGACTTTGAGCACACCAACATCGCCGCCCGCGCGCGATGAGATGAAGCGACTTCGCGATATTTGCCATCGCCGGAGATGCAGGAGAGAATCCGTATTCCAAGCTCGTCTAGCAATGGCTTCACTTGCCAGAGCTCTCCCGAAAGGTTGTATTCCCCGATCAGGTTGATATCGTACGGCGTGGTGTAGTCCGGTTCTTGCGTCCCGATTACATAGTCGAGCAAAGCCTCGCCGGCGAGCTTATTACCGAGGTTCTTCGAGCCGACGAAGCCCGGGGAATTGATCGGGATCACCGGCTTTGCGAACCTTTGAGATGCTGCCTTACAGACTGCGTTGATGTCGTCGCCGATCATCGCCGGGATGCAGGTTTGATAGACGAAGATGGCGGGCGGGTCGCACTTGTCGATGATCTCCTTGATCGCTTTGCAGAGCCGCCTCTCGCCTCCGAATACAATATCGGTTTCGCTCAAATCGGTTGTGAATGCGGTGCGCCACAGATTCGAGCCGGACGACGCCGCGCCGCGATTGTCCCAGGAATTACCTTCGCACGCGATCGGACCATGCACCAAGTGAGCGACGTCAGTGAACGGCTGCAGCGCAACCTTGGCGCCATCGAAAGCACAGCCGCCGGCGGCGCTACCCGGCTGCAGCTGTTTGGTGCAGCCCTTCTTCCGTTCAGCCTCCGACTTACTGCCATTCTTGGCGCAGCCCGGCTCGTCGAAAATATTTTGGACCGTGGCCGCTAGTGAACTCATCCCTTTTTCCTCTCAGCGCAAACTAATTGCATGGTCAACCGTCGTGTGCTTGTGCCATCGTCGAGTGCTTGGGCGATGGCACGCGCACGGTCGCTCATCAACGAATGATGTCGAAGCTGTAGTCAGTTTTGCCAAGAACGTTTGTCTTCTTGTCGATCTCGTCGAAGATCTTGTCCAGGATCTTCACCAGCACATTCAGGCCGCCCTGATAGCCCCATAGGGGGGAGCGGTGATGGTGATGCCGATCAAAAACCGGAAAGCCGATGCGGATCAGTGGCGTTCCGGTATCACGCTCCAGATACTTGCCATAGGTGTTGCCAATCAGAAAATCGACCGGCTCGGTGAACAGGAGTGAACGCATGTGCCAGAGGTCTCGGCCCGGATAGGCTTGGCACCCCTGCCCAAATGGCGAGCTAGCAAGCAGCGCCTGCATTTTTTCGTGCCACGCCTTGTTGCCGTTGGTGGACAGCACATGGGTCGGTTCGGCGCCGAGTTCGAGCAGAAACGCAGCCAACCCATAGCAAAGATCCGGATCGCCATAGATCGCGAACTTCTTGCCATGGATATGCGAGCTGGAGTCAGCGATGGCATCGACCAGGCGGCCACGTTCTCGCGCGAGTTGCTCGGGAATTTCCTTGCCGCTGATGCGTGACAGCGCCACGAGAAAGTCATCCGTTGCGGATAAGCCCACCGGGTAGTTGAAGGATACGACGTCCTGCCCATGCTCAGCCACGAATGGCAGCGTTTTTTCGGTGCACCACTGCTGCATGGAGATTGTCGCCTTGGCGTGAACCGCGTTGGCCGCATCTTCCAGCGTCGTGCCGCCGTCATACATCCGGAATTCGCCGTCTGTCGGAGTATCGAAGACTTCAGAATTATCGGCGAGAATCGTGTGCTGGATGCCCATCAACGCCAAGATGCGCTTGATCTCGCGAAGGTTTCCGACGGTATAGCCATCGAACCCACCAATGATGTTGATCGCCCCGTTCGGCTTGCGCTCCAGCTTCGGCGCTGTTCCGGCCTTGCCGTCCCAAAAATGCTCCAGAATGCCCTTGAGCGCATTGTCATAACCGGTGACGTGGCTGCCGACGAACGCCGGCGTGTGGGCGAACGGCACGTCGAAGTCCGCCGGAACCGAGCCTTTCTCTTTTGACGTCTTGATGAAAGCGTTGAGGTCATCGCCGATCACCTCGGCCATGCAGGTCGTGGAGACCGCAATCATCTTGGGTTTGTACATGTTGTAGCTGTTCGCGAGCCCGTCGATCATGTTGTTCAGGCCGCCGAATACTGCAGCGTCTTCCGTCATCGACGAAGAAACGCAGGAGCTAGGCTCCTTGAAGTGCCGCGACAGATGGCTGCGGTAATAAGCCACGCAGCCTTGCGAGCCGTGGACGAAGGGCAGCGTGCCCTCAAAGCCAACAGAGGCGAATACGGCGCCAAGCGGCTGGCAGGCCTTGGCCGGATTTACCGCTAGCGCCTCCCGCGCAAAGTTCTTTTCGCGATATTCGGCCGTTTTCGTCCATTCCTTGATACGTTCGACCTCGGCGGGATCGCGAGGATTCTCGAATATCTTTTTCTTGGCCAGCATCTGCTGGTATTCTGGACCGCGGAACAGTTCGAGATGATCGACCACGTGTTCGGCACTCTGCGCCATTGTTGAAGTCCTTCACTATCGAGATTGGTATCGCCCCGGCTTTCCCAGAGAGCGAGATGAGTTGCTTTATTCTGCAGCCAGGAGCTTGGCCCTCGAAGCTTCCTTCCAAGGGGCCTTCGTTTTCTTCCAGACCGGCGAGTTGACGGCCATGTCCATGTCGCGCGCAAAGATCGCAAAGCCGTCATAGCCGTGATATGGACCCGAATAGTCCCAGGAGTGCATCTGCCGGAACGGCACACCCATCTTTTGGAAAACGTATTTTTCCTTGATGCCCGAGCCGACAAGGTCAGGCTGGAGCTTTTCGACGAAGCGCTCGAACTCATAGCCATTGACGTCATCGTAGATGAGCGTGCTGTCCTTTACGTAGTGCTGAGCTGTGCGCTGATAGTCGTCGTTGTGACCGAACTCGTATCCGGTGCCAATGACTTCCATCCCGAGGTCCTCGTATGCGCCAATCACATGACGCGGACGGAGCCCGCCGACGTACAGCATCACCGTCCTGCCCTCCAGGCGCGGGCGATATTTCGCGATCACGGCGTTCACCAGCGGTTGGTACTTTTCAATCACCCGCTCGGCGCCTTCCTTAATCTTGTCGTCGAAATAACCCGCAATCTTGCGCAGCGACTCTGCGATCTTTGACGGTCCGAAGAAGTTGTACTCGCACCACGGAATACCGAACTTCTCTTCCATGTGGCGAGAGATGTAGTTCATGGAACGGTAGCAATGCAGAATGTTGAGCTTTGCCTTCGGCGTTGCCTCGAGCTCAGCCAGTGAACCGTCGCCGGACCACTGCGCGATCACCCGCAGGCCCATCTCCTCCAGCAGAATTCGTGATGACCAGGCGTCGCCGCCAATATTGTAGTCTCCGATGATCGCAACATCGTACGGCGTCGGCTCGAACTTTGGCTTGCCGTCGGGCTCGAGCTGGTCGAAAATCCAATCCCGCACCGCGTCGTTGGCAATGTGGTGGCCTAGTGACTGCGACACGCCCCGAAAGCCCTCACAACGGACCGGCACGATGGTCTTGCCGCCATATTCCTTGGATTTCGCTCTTGATACGGCCTCGATGTCGTCACCGATCAAGCCGATCGGGCATTCCGATTGGATCGTGATGCCGTTGTTGAGTGGAAACAGCTCCTGGATTTCGTCAAGGATCTTCACCAGCTTTTTGTCGCCACCGAATACGATATCCTTTTCTTGGAAGTCGGAGGTGAACTGCAGGGTCACGAAGCTATCGATGCCCGTCGTGCCAACGTAATAGTTGCGTCGCGAGCCCCACGAATACTGACCGCAGCCAACCGGGCCATGGCTGATATGGACCATGTCCTTGATCGGTCCCCAGACCACCCCCTTTGACCCTGCATAGGCGCAGCCTCTGATCGTCATCACGCCAGGTATGGATTTGATGTTGGACTTCACCCCGCAGTCAGACTTGCCGGCTTGGTGAACGTTGAGGTGCTTGGCACGCCGTTTCGCGGTTTTCTCCGGATAGACCTTCAGCACCTCCTCGATCAGCTCTTTGTTGCGAGCCCTGATTTCTGCGATGCTCTGGGTCGTGGCGAGACTCATCTGATGTCCTTCAAAGGTTAGCTGTTGCGAGGGCGGCTTCTTGACCAAGACTTTTGCAACCAGCATGCCAGCGTCGCGTGAGCACAAAAAACACAGCAATCAAAATCGCTTAGCGCGCCTCGTGCGGTGAAAGGGGGTGTTGTTGCGAACCCGACATCACGCTTTGGGCAGAGAACTCTTGGTTTGGCCCTGTTCGAAAAGGAACAAGGGCTGGCTATGCGTGAATTGCCCGCCCAATTCTCGAGCGTGTCCGCGATCGCAGTACTCTGCGATCGCGCTCACCGAAGGCGGCCGTGCAGGAAGACCGGCTGCAAGGCCGGCTGGCCGACACAGGCTTGCCAATGCTATCTATGCTTGCTGAGACCTACAGGTGCTTACCTGCTGCGATGACGATGAGGTGCATGACCTCATCCTCCAGACTTCAATGCGAGCTGCCTCGCCACAGGACGTCGTAGGCTCGCCGAATCACGAGAACAGCTGCCGCGCCTTGATAAGCGCACGCACGAGCACATCAATCTCTTCACGTGTATTGTAAAGTCCGAGCGACGCACGGCACGTCGCCAGCATGCCGAAGCGCTTGAGCAGCGGCATCGCACAGTGGGCCCCCGCCCGCATCGCTACACCGGCGCGGTCGACGACGGTGGCAATATCATGCGCGTGCGCACCCTTCATATCAAAACAAATGATCGGTCCCTTCTCGGCCGGGGTCGCGATCATGCGCACGAAGTTGATATCCGCCAGCCTCTCCTGCGCGTAAGCGAGCAGTACGCTCTCGTGCCTGCGGATCTGCACCTTGCCTATTGAATTGATGTAATCGATAGCCGCGCCTAAACCGATGGCTTCGACGATCGGCGGCGTACCCGCTTCGAACCGGTGTGGCGGATCACCATAAATGACTCCGGAACGCGAGACCTCGCGAATCATCTCCCCGCCGCCATTGAAGGGCGGCATCGATGCCAGATGCTCAGACTTGCCGTAAAGCACACCGATCCCAGTCGGACCATAGAGTTTGTGGCCCGTCATGACGTAGAAATCGCAATCAATGTCGCGGACGTCGGCGCTCAGATGGACGCATCCTTGCGAGCCGTCGACGAGCACCGGGATACCACGAGCATGCGCGATCCTCACCACCTCTTTCACCGGCAACACCGTGCCGAGCACGTTCGACATTTGTGTGATTGCAACCATCTTGGTGCGCGGGGTCAGCAGTCGCTCAAAATCATCGAGCAAAAAGTTTCCGTCATCATCCACTGGCGCCCATTTGATCACTGCACCGAGTCGTTCCCTGAGAAGGTGCCATGGCACAATGTTGGAGTGGTGTTCCATAATCGAGAGAACGATCTCATCACCGGGGGTAATGCGTTCACGGCCAAAAGTCTGGGCGACCAGATTGATCGCCTCCGTGGCGCTCCGGGTGAAGATGATCTCTTCGTTTAAATGCGCGTTCACAAACTGCGCCACCTTGGTACGGGCGCCTTCATACGCCTCGGTCGCCGCGTTAGCGAGGTAGTGCAAGCCGCGATGAACGTTGGCGTATTCGCTGGAGTACACCTGCATCATACGGTCAAGCACCGCGTTGGGCTTTTGCGCGGATGCAGCGTTATCGAGGTAAACAAGCGGCTTGCCGTACACCGTCATGGCCAGCGCAGGAAAGTCAGAACGCAGACGGTTGACCTCGTAACTACCATTGCTCACGGCGGGATGTGCGCTCATCGCCCCGCCTGCAGCCAGTGTTCAGCTTGCGCTGCCACAAAATCGCGTAGATTCTCGGAAGTGATCTCCTCAATCGACTCGCCAAGGAACGCTTTAATCAGCAACATCTGCGCATCCTTCTCGGGTAGCCCCCGAGCGCGCAGATAGAATACGAGAGTGTCGTCGAGCGCACCGGAAGTCGCTCCGTGGCCGCAGGTCACGTCGTCAGCCAAGATTTCAAGTTCGGGCTTATTGTCGGCCTCGGCCTGGTCCGATAGGAGCAACGCTCGCGTCGTCAGGGTGGCGTCCGTCTTGCGGGCGGCGGGACGAACGACGATTCTGCCCTGAAACACCGAGCGGCCGCAATCGTCGACGACCGCGCGGAACTTCTCCCGACTGGTGCAATGTGGTACGGCGTGGTCGACCACGATCGTTGTGTCGGCGTGCAGCTTGTCCCTGATGAGATTAACCCCATTCGCCGAAAGCTTGGTTCCCTCGCCGGCCAGCGTGATGAATCCCTGATAGCGACTGATGGAGCCGCTGCAGGTCATGCTGAAGAGGTCGAGCTTAGCCTTGGCGCCGACTGCGATGATCGCCGAGGAGATGTTCACGGCGTCGGAGGCATCGGCTGCCACGCGGATATGCGAAAGGCTCGCCTCGTCACCAACCAGGGCGATTATCGCATCGTTGGCTTGATAGCCGCTCGCGCCTTCAGCCGGGACGAAACTTTCGACGATGGCCGCATGCGCTCCTTTACCGAGCTGCAGATAGGAGCGTGTAAAGGTGGACACCGACAGTCCGGTTGCGACGTGAATGATTTGAATTGGACGCTTCACCGCATTGCCATCGGCGACCGTAATCACCAGGCCATCTGTCGCCATTGCGGCATTGAGCGAGATTGCCGGATCGCTCGTCGTCGACAGCACCAGACCGGCCATGGCCGCAGTGGCCGAATTCTCCAGAACCTCTCGCAGCGACCGCACAACGACTTCATTTTCAAGCCCGCCGAAATCGGACAGCTCCGGCGCGAATATGCCATCCACCAAAACGAGCTTGACCGCCTGATCGGCAGCCACTTGCTTGGCCGACACCTTTGCGCGCACCAGCGCCTCCGCATCCGGTCGCGGAGCGAGTGGCAGCACCTCGCCGATCAGGGCGCGTAGATCAGTGTATTTCCAATCCTCCATGCGCCGATGCGGGAGGCCGGTACGCTCGTAGAGCTCGAATGCCCTCGCCCGGATTTGGGGGAAAGGGCCTGCACCAGGCAGCCGTCCACGCGCCGCAGCGAAAACATTGTGCATTGCGCGTTCGGCGTCGGCTTTGGCAAAAACCTGCTTCATCGGGGAATCCCTAGAGCCGTCAGGCCGCGTCTTCGAATTGGGCGTAGCCACAAGCCTCGAGCTCCAGCGCGAGTTCTTTTCCGCCGCTCTTCATGACCCGCCCTTTCGACATCACGTGCACAATGTCCGGCACGATATGGTCGAGAAGCCGCCGATAGTGGGTGATCACGAGCATCGCTCGTTCCGGCGAACGCAAGGCGTTGATGCCGCTGGCGACGATACGCAGCGCGTCGATATCGAGGCCGGAATCGATCTCGTCCAGGATGCACAGTCTCGGCTCGAACAGCGCCATCTGCAAAATTTCATTGCGCTTCTTCTCGCCGCCGGAGAAGCCGACATTGACGCTGCGCTTGATCATGTCCTGGGGAATGTTGAGCGAACCGGCCGCCTCGCGGACTCTTTTCAGAAATTCGGGGGTGGAGAATTCCCGTTGGTCGCGCGCCTTGCGCTGGGCGTTCAGTGCCGCCCGAAGGAAGTTCATGTTGGTCACGCCGGGGATCTCGACCGGATACTGGAATGCCAGGAACACGCCCTTGGCGGCGCGTTCATTTGGCTGCATCCGCAACAGGTTCTCGCCCCTGAACAGGATTTGTCCGCCGTTGATCTCATAGCCGGGCTTGCCGGCGATGACATGAGAGAGCGTCGATTTGCCGGAGCCGTTCGGCCCCATGATCGCGTGCACCTCACCCGCATTGACGTCAAGATCGAGGCCGCGAATAATTTCGCGGTCTTCGACACCAACCTGCAAATCTCGGATTTCGAGTAGCGCCATTCTGATCCGATCCCTGAAATGCGTCATCTGGCGAGCCGCATTCGAGAGGGCTCGCGGGAGGTTTGGTTATCCGACAGATCCGTCGAGCGAGATCGAGATCAGCTTCTGCGCCTCCACTGCGAACTCCATCGGCAGTTTTTGCAGAACGTCCTTGACGAAGCCGTTGACGACGAGGCCGACGGCCTCTTCTTGGCTGACGCCGCGCTGGATGCAGTAGAACAGCACGTCCTCGGAGATCTTCGAGGTCGTCGCCTCGTGCTCGAACGTCGCCGACGAATTTTTGGCTTCGATGTACGGCACGGTGTGCGCGCCGCATTTGTCGCCGATCAACAAGGAATCGC